>JBEKXM010000088.1:0-11185 GCA_049512115.1 Tepidisphaeraceae bacterium
CAACTGCTTCATGCCGCGGAGTTGGCTTGCCGTGATTGAACGATCCGCCGGATCGGCCATGCCCCGATCATGCCAACAAAACCGCGCTAGCGCAAGCGCAAGATAATGCTATTATATAAGATACAACTATCGTGCCGAACAGGATTGGCTGCGTCCCCGTTTCAGTTCCCCCGCTTCAGCTCCTGCATGGAGCAGGGATTCCTTTTCGACCGGGTTGGCGGACGCTGAGACCATGACTTGCGAGGCGACCACGAGCATGGCAATCGAAGCGGGCACGAGGTTACGCGTCTCACGCAGCCAACTGAACATCACGTTGGAAATCAGCAAAATGGGAGTGAGGTACAGGATGAGGGCCTTTAGAAACGGCGGCGTGGAGCGCCACCCCATCACGACAAACGGGACGAGAACTCCGATGGTGAAGAGGACCTGCCTGGGCCACGGGGCCAAGCCCAGGTTGGTGCGATACCAGTCCGGCGGCACGCCCGACATGCGGGTGTAGTCGAAAGTGCCGCGGAGGATCCACCAACGGATGGCAACCACGACCGCGAGGCTGGAGAGCACCAGCAGCACGCCCGGAACCCAGGAACGCGACTTAAAGAAGTGATACAGCAAATAGAAGCCAGTCATCACAACGACCGATTCCTTGGCACAGATGCCCAAGGAGACCGTGAGGAAGAGGAGCAGGGGATGGCCCAGGAAGATCAAGATGAACGATAGGACAAACGAGAGATGCGACATGGGATCCATAAGCTGACCGGCATAACAGCGGATCGATGAGGCATAGATCAGGCCATAGCCGAGTACCGTGAGAAAGGGTCCGGGGCCCGCCACGAAGAGGCGGGAAAAGGCGAAGATGCTGTAGACCAGCAGGAAAGCGAAGACGTGGCGGTAAATATCGCGGGAGTACGCGAACCCCACGCCGGTTCGTTCGATACCGGCGACGATGTAGTCGGGCAGGAAGCGGTAGGAATGAGGGATCATGCCCGGAGCGTGATCGAGAATGCACTGGTGCAGCGCGATCTGCCATTCCGTGTTGTCTTTGTACCCCAGTTCGGGGGGAAAGAAGAGGGTCGTGTCGACCAGGGCGTTGTGCAGCGACTCCAGCGAAGTGGACACCACGGCCAGGAAAAGGATCGTCAGCAGTGCGTGGCGGCGACCCTTCAACCGCTCGTAGAGATAGCTGGCGAGCATGACCCCCAGGGGAAGCAGAATGAGCGCCAACTTCCTGCCTTGGTGCGGTGAGTCAGGCAGGATCATCGAACTCACGGTCATAACGGGCGACTGTAGTCGTTGCCGCAATCGCATGTCAAGTGTTTGTACGGGGTGTGTCGGCGGGAATGGAATTGATCCGGATGAATGCCTTGACACACGCAATCCATCCCGTATAATGAATGCAGTTCATTTGGTGAATTGCATTTGGAGAATCCATGGGCACGCGGCAGCGGCGGGATCGGGAAGCCAAGCGGCGGCGGCAGAGCATCCTCGATGCGGCCAAGAACGTGTTTTGGAAGCATGGCTATGCGGCCGCCACCATCCCCAAGGTGGCCGCGGCGGCGGAGCTTGCCCCTGGAACGCTCTATCTGTATTTCCCCAGCAAGGACGCCCTCTACGCCGAATTGCTTGCCGAGGGATATGAGACGTTGCACCAACGGCTGGCGGCCAGCGTCCAGCCGGGCGCGGCCCCGCGACGGCAGGCCGAGGCGCTGATCGATGCGTTTTTCCAATTCGCCAGGCAAAACCCGGAGTATTTCGACATCGTCTTCTTCGTCTTGCAGCGCGAGGGCGGCAAACGGGAAGGACGCTTGGACGCCGCTCAAATCCAACGGCTTAAGGCCTTGGAACGCCGGTCCCAAACGGTGGCCGCTCAAGTGCTGCGCCGCGTCGGCTCCGGCAATGCCCGGCGGGACCAGGCCACCCTGGACGCGGTGTGGAGCATGTTGGCCGGCGTGATCTTCTATTTCAGCGACGATCCCTCGTTCGACGTCGTCGCCGCCCAAGCCAGGCGCTTGCTTCTGTCGGCGATGTTTCCAGTCGATTAATCCGGGGTTGAATGGGAGCAACTTTCTCTTGGCCCATGAAATGAATGACATTCATTAAATGAGCCTAGTTCAGGAGGCAACATGAAGATTCTGCTTGTATTGCCCGCGGCCGATCACCTCCGCGTCAGGACGCCCGGAGGCCAACCCCCGAAACGAGCAATGCTGCGATTCAGCGTCTTGCCGCTGACGGTTGTCGCCGCCCTGACGCCGCCGCAGTATCCCGTGTCGATCTGCGATGAAAACGTCGAGGCCATCGATTTCGATTGCGACGCCGACGTCGTGGGGATCACGTTTATGACGGCCCTGGCCCCACGAGCCTACCAGATCGCGGCGGCTTTTCGGGCCAGGGGAAAGATCGTCGTCGCCGGTGGATACCACCCCACCCTCTGCCACGACGAGGCCGCCGAGCATTTCGATGCGGTGGTCGTCGGTGAAGCCGAGGGCAACTGGCAGCAACTGCTGGCGGACATCGAAGCCGGGAACCTCCAGCGGGTCTACCGGCTGCCGCAACCGGCCGACATGACAACCACGCCCGTCCCCCGCCGCGACTTGACGGACCGCACCGCCCGCCACTACGTCACCACCAACGCCGTACAGACCGGACGCGGTTGCCCGCACGGATGCCGATACTGCTCCGTTACCGCATTCCATCGCCGCAGCCATCGTCATCGGCCTCTTCAAAACGTGCTGGAAGAAATTCGCCGCATCCCCTCGAACCACTTCATGTTTGTGGACGACAACATCATCGCCGACCCGGATTATGCGCGGCAGCTTTTCCAGGGCCTGATCCCCATCGGCAAACGCTGGGCGAGCCAGTGCTCGCTCAAAATCGCCGATGATCCGGAACTGCTTCGGCTGGCTTACGCCGCCGGGTGCCGGGGACTATTCATCGGAATCGAAACGCTGGACGAGCGGAATCTGGCCACGATGGACAAAGGATTCAATGAAAGCCGCCGCTACGCCCAGCGCCTGGCCGCCATCCGGAAACAAGGCTTGCTGATCGAGCTCAGCGTTATGGTGGGATTGGACAACGATGACGTGTCGGTCTTCGCACGCACGCTGCATTTTCTTCAAGCCGTGCACGCGTCCGCCCTGCAACTGAACATCCTGACGCCCCTCCCCGGTACCCCCTTATTCCAGGATTTCCAGAGCCAGGGCCGGATCATCGACCATGACTGGAGCCACTACGATTTCCGCCACGTCGTGATCCGCCCCACCCGCATGACCGCCGCCCAGCTACAGGACGGAACTGACTGGCTCTATCGCCAATTCTATCGCCTCGATCGCATCTTCCTGCGTACGCTGCGCTCCCTCCTGACGCTAGGCCCATTAACGGCCTACATCATCTGGCGGCTGAACATGACCTACCGCTACGACAACATCCGCGAACGCATCATCGGCCACAATCCCGCCAACTGAAGGGGACGCGAACGTTAATATTAAAGCTCGCGTCCTCTTCAGTTCAGATTTACTGCCCGCTTCGCTAGAGGACGCGGAGATCGCTGAGACAAAGACAAGAATGGTTGCCACAGATGACAATCAGATGAACGCGGATAAGAAGTGGGAGTTTCAAGTTGTATTTTGCAAGCACAATGTCGATGGCCTCGAACTTGCAACTCGTCACTTGCAACTTGCAACTTCCATCCTATCCGTGTCCATCGGTCTGCACCTGTGGCAAACATGCATTTCTCCGCGTCCTCGGCGATCTCTAGTGAAGCGGGCGGTAAACCGTGCAGTTTGTTCCAGGTCGGGGCTGATTGATTCGCAGCACCCCGTTCGGTTTCCCCCTCACTTACATTTAAGAAATGCCAGCCAGAGCATATCATGGATGGAATGCCGGACCTTTCCTCATCGCGCGGGATTCGGGCGCAATACGAATCGGATGGGATGCGCCTCATTCTGCCGCGTAAGCGCTGGCCGCTTTCGGGGCCGATCAAGACGCTGCTGCTGGGGATCGCGATGGTGGGCGTGCCGATCCTGGCGGCCGTGGGGGCGCGGGCGTTCGAAGATCGGATCAATGGGTTGCATACGATCGCCCTGGTTGTGGGGTTCCCGTTTGAGGTCATCGGAGTGATATTGATTCTCGCCGCCGTGTTCGGGCTTTTGCCGTGCCATTGCGAAGTTCGTCTGACCAAGGATTGGCTGATCTGGGTAAGGTGGAACGGTCCGCTTCGATTTCGGCAACGGTGGGCACGAGCGGACATCACCGGCATTCACGTCGTCGGCGATCATTCGGCCAATCGGGCCACCCTCCAACTTCAGGGAGATTTCGAGGAGACTCCGGAGATGGGGTTTGGATATCCGCGCGATTTGCTGTCGGAACTGGCGGAGGAACTGACGCATCGCGGCGAATTTGGCAAGGCGGCGCGGGGCCGGGTCGCCGAGCCCGAAGAGCCGGTTGGCCGTGAATCCCGGCCGCCGCGGGCGGGGTCAGGCTTTCGCGTCGTTGGCTGGATCATCTTGCTCCTGATCTCAGCGGTGGGCGGCTTTTTCGGCATTCGGGAAATCGCCTGGCAGGAAAACGCGGTGACCCGGTTTGCCCCGGTGACGGCTCGCGTGATTTCGTCGCGCGTGGATGTGAGCGGCACCGGGACGAACAGGATGTACGTGCCGCATGTTGTCTATGCCTATGAAGTTGGCGGACAAACGTATTCCGGAACGCAGATCGCGCCGTTTGACGTGCTCAAACAATTCTCGTCGCGTCTTGGGGCCCAGGACGTAATTCGGCAGTTCCAGGCGGGAACCCAGGTTACGGCTTACGTGAATCCGGACGATCCGGGCGATGCGATTCTGGTGCGCGAGTATTCGCCTCAGCCTTATCTGCTGTCGATTGCGGCGTTGCTGGCGGCGCCGCTGGGAATGGTGCTACTGATCCAGGCCCGACGGCCGCCGCGGCCGTTGGAGGGCGTGCGGATCGGCGGACGGGTGGCTTGGCAGGTGTTTCCCGAGCGGAGTTTGGGCCGGAAGATGGCGGAGAGTTTGGTGCTGCTGTTGGGCACGAGCGCTGCGATTTGGCCCGTGTGGGTGCGTTTCTTGCGTGTGGCCGGGACGCAGGACGCGGCCATGCTCGCCAGACTCTTCACGCCGCTGATGGTGATATTGGGGTTGCTGTGCGCGGTGTCGGCATTTCGGGCGTGGAGGAAATGGCGCCAGACCAGCGACGCCCGGCTGATGGTGCGGCCAATGCCGATGAAAGCGGGAGAGCCGATTGAGCTGCATGTCGAGATCGATGCGCGCGTGCGGTTGCGCCTGAACGCGTTACGGGCGCGCGTGGCTTGTCGGGAGCATTATCAGGTGGAGCGGCATGGGCGGTATGCTTCGGGAAAACAGGTGAAGACGCGCGTTCACGTTGAACGGGTCTGTGAACTGAAGGGGGTCTGCACCCTCGAACCTGGGTCGGTTCTGAGCGGCGACGGGTCGGTGACTTTCGCCCCGGCTGAGATTCCACGCCGAACACGCAAGCCGTTTCCCTATTACACCTGGGACGTGACGGTGGAGGCGGACTTCGCGCGGGGGCCGAACTATCGCGGGGTGTTCGCGGTCAAGTTCGAAACGGCGGCCCAATCCAATCCGGTTCGGCCCGGCGACCGCGCCGAAGCAAGCTTGCGATAAATTTGGCGCTCTCTCGGCGCGCCAAAAGCCATTCTCCCGCCGCATATCTCACAACTCAAGTCGTGGGAATGAGTTACGGCGCAAAGGAAAACTGCCATACACTCGTTAACAATTGAAAAGTGTAAAATGTGTAAAGTGCCAAAAGGGCGGATTGGCCAGATGCAACGATCAGAGCAGCGGGGAAAGAAGACATACGGCGCGATCGACGTATTCATTAACGACCGGCCGGCGGTTCCAATCTGCCAATTCGAGCGGGCGGGAGTGCGCAAGATAATCCCTCTGAATCCCGCGCAAGCGCTCGGTGATCGGCTGGCCGTAGAGCAGGACGCTCAGCTCGAAATTCAGGCTGAAGCTGCGGACGTCGAGATTGGCCGAGCCGAAGAGGGCGAAGGCGTCGTCGACGGTGGTGGTCTTGGCGTGAAGAAGGCCGCCCTGGTATTGGTGGATCGCGACGCCGGAGCGCAGGAGCGAATGGAAATGCGCCCGTCCGGCGGCGGCGGCGAAAAAATGATCGGCAGTTCGCGGGAGGATCAATTTCACGTCCACGCCGCGATCGGCCGCCATCATCATGGAAAGCACGGTCGTCTCATCGGGCACGAAGTAAGGGGTGGTGAGGATCAACTCGCGGCGCGCGGTCTGGATCGCCGCCAGCAGGAGCCGGCGATAGGTCGCATCGGGTTGGGACGGGCCGGTGGCAACCACCTGTGCGGGCAGGTCTTGAGCCGACGGATCGCCGGGGGAAGGATCGTGACGGTCGGGATAGGGGATCTCGATTTCGAGTCCGGTTTCAAACGCCCAGTCCTCGGCGAAGATTGACGCCAACTCGCCGACGATCGGCCCGGTGAATCTGCCGGTGAGGTCGATCCAGGGGCTTCCCCGGCGTCCGCCGTAGTCGGGATCGATGATATTATGGCTGCCGGCGTATGCGGTCTGTCCGTCGATGATCGCCAGCTTGCGGTGATTGCGCAAATCCATTCGCGCCAGCCGGCGGCGGAGGGGCGCCACCGGCAATGCGGCGACAACCTCGACTCCCGCGGCCGTCAGTTCTCTCGAAAGCCCCTTGCGATGGAAGAATTTTCGTGATGCCAGCCCATCGGCGATCACGCGGCACTTCACCCCCCGCCGGACGGCCTCGGCCAGCGCCTTGGCCACGGCGCCCGCGGTAGAGTCGCCAGCGAAGATGTAATAAAGCAGATGAACGCTGTGGCGAGCGGCGGCGATGTCGGCACAAAGCCGCTGGCGAAATTCCTCGGCATCGGGCAGAAAATCCAGGCGATTGCCCGCCAGCACCGGCAGGCCGCTGATCTTTTCCGCTTGAAGGATCATGGGCTGATAGGGCGGCGCGGAGACCGGGGTGGTTTGATGGGGGATTCGGCCGGCATGGCGGTCGGGATCGCGGAAGCGCGCGACGATCTCCCGGTGCCTCTGGGCGCGCCGGGACCCGAGGCGGCTTTCCCCCAGCAGCAAATAGAGCGTGAGTCCGACGTAGGGATGGAGGAAAACGATGCCCAGCCACGCCACTGACGCCCCCGGCGCCAATTGCCGCCGCAGCACCACCGTCACCATGCCCGCGCGAATCCCCCATCCCACCACCGCGTACACGATGTAAAGGACAAACCAGGTCATTGCAGAATCGAGAGATTACCACGCTTGAGGCTGGCGCGGTACTGCGGGGCGCGGCGGTACGCCCCGCGCGGCAGGACAATGTCACTTTGCATCGGGGGTGTTGCGGATGGCGAATCTCAAAAGTTCCGCGCTGCTCTTGATGTTCAATTTCTCTTTGATGTGTTCGCGATGGGCCTCGACCGTTTTGATGCTCAGGAAGAGCTTGTCCGCGATCTCTTTCACGCTGTGGCCGGCGCCGATCATGCGGAAAATTTCCAGTTCCCGGTCGGTGAGCCGGTCCATCGGCAGGCCGCCTCCGCGCTTCTTGCCGCGAACCATGTGCTGCAAAAGCGTCGCCCCCATTTTGTTGCTGACGTACACTTCGCCGGCCAGCACGGTGCGGATGGCGGCGAGCAATGTTTCGGGCGATTCCTGCTTCATGACGTAGCCGCCCGCCCCGGCTCGCAAGGCGCGTTCGGCATACAGCGATTCATCGTGCATGCTCACGACCAGGACCGGCAGGTCCGGCGACTGTGCCTTCAGTTCCTTCAGCAGCTCGATTCCATCGCTGTCTTTGAGCGAAACGTCCACCAGCACCAGATGCGGCTGGGACTCGCGAATGGCTCGAAGCGACTGGTAGGCATCTTCCCCTTGGCCGACCACGGCCAGATCGGCTTCGCTGTTGATCAACTGGGCCAATCCCTGGCGAACGATCGGGTGGTCGTCCACGAGGAAGATTTTCTTTTTGCTTGGCGCCGGATCGGAAGACTTGGCGGGGCTGGTCTTGGCGGGGCTGCTCTTGCTCATATTTGTCTCATCCTGCCTTTAGATTGAGAAACCGGCAAGTCCGTGGACCATGAATATCGACGATTGCCCGAATTTATGGAAGGCCTAAAGCAGATGTCCCCACCGCCGGTCCAGGATGGTTCCCGCTCCAAATATCTTCGTGGGCAGAGCGCCTTTGGATTTAGCGCGCTTGGGGCTGTCGTTGCGTTTGGAATCCGGCATGACCTGCGGCCGAGCCCCCTGGCGCGGATGAATCGCAGGCGCAGCGCATCCGCCCCCCGTATTGGGGTGTTGCCGGCGGGTCGAATTCGGCTTTTGTCGCATAGCTCACCTAACAGTGATCCATCAGCCTGTTTATTATCGCCTTGGAAATGCCGTCTGTTCATCGGGATGGTCTACGATTTGGGCGTGAGGGTTTCCCCGATGCCAAGGGGGATGGTGGGTTGGGCGCGGCCGGCGGCTTTTGGTTATGCGCATTGGGAACCGGCTCAGACCTGATGGTGCAAACAATGACCGTGCCGCCTCCCTTGCGCTTATTGGCGGTGAAACTTCCACCTATGACTCGGGATCGAAATTGCATTGTTTGCAGGCCCATCCCCACCTCAGCCTGATGCATCCTGTTGGGACCGCCGAGGGCAAGCCCCTGCTGGACGCCGTCCGTAAGCGCCTTGCGCATGCCCACGCCATTGTCGGCGATCGCCAGCACCAATGTTCCACCGCGGGCCGCGAGACTGATCTCGATGGCCCGCGCCTTGCCGTGCTTGATGGCGTTGCCCACGGCCTCCTGAGCGATCCTATAAAGGTGCGTGGCGGTGGCATCCTCGTGCACCTGGGCAACGCGGTCCCAGCGAAAAGTGCACCGGACCCCGAAGGACTGCGATACCTTCGTGGCCAGACTGTCAAGGGCAGCCCAGAGTCCGGATTTCAGGTCCACGGGATTCAGTCCGCGAGCCAGGTCGCGCGCCTGGCCCGCCGCACTGCGCACGGATGCCGACAGATTGGACATCGATTCCCTGCCCTGCCTTGCGTCGGCGGGCAGGGTTCGCGCCGCGGCGTCAATCGCGAAGGCAATGCCGATCAAATCCTGACACAGGCCGTCGTGAAGGTCTTGGCCAATCCGTCGTTGTTCGTTGGCGGCGGCCTCCAAAATCTGGCGCTCCAGCCGGCGGCGTCCGCTCAAATCGTGCAAGATCCCCGTGAATAGCCGACGGTTACCCAACCGAATCTCACTGACCGACAGGTTCATGGGAAAGCTCGTGCGGTCCTTCCTCAAGCCGGTGACCTCCCGGCCAATCCCGATGATCTTGGCGCGGCCGGTGCGAAGATAGTTGCGAAGGTATCCTTCATGCTCTGAATGAAACGGCTCGGGCATGAGAATGTTGACGTTGGCGCCAAGAAGTTCGGACTGGCCATAGCCGAAAAGTTGCTCCGCCGCGGGATTCGCCGATTCAATGATGCCGCGCTCGTCAATGGTGATGATCGCGTCGGCGGCGGTGGTGACCAGGGCCTGCAAGCGCTCTTCCCGGTCGCGAAGCGCCATTTCAGATCGTCTGCGTTCGGTCACGTCGCGCATGATGGTGGAAGCGGCGATGACGTGACCGGCGGCATCCCGCAATGGCGACACGGACATGGAGACGGCAATCTCGCGCCCGTCTTTGGTCAATCGATTCGTCTCGTAGTGATCCACCGGTTTCCCGCGGCCCAGACGGCGGAGAATTCGCCATTCTTCGCGCAAACGGTCGCTCGGCACGATCAGCGTGATTTTCCGACCGATCGCTTCAGACGACGTATAGCCAAAAAGCCGCTGCGCAGCGCGGTTCCATTCCAGAATCGTGCCGTCGAGCGATTTGGCGATGATCGCATCGTCGGAAGATTCGACAATGGCCGCAAGCCGCCCCAGGCCCTCTTCATTGCCATCGGCGCTGCCGGCGATCCGGGCATCCTTGCCCCTGTGAACCGGTAGCGCTTTCGGTGCGCGGCGATTTGGCATGGCGGACCTTAACCGGCGGCTCATGGGGACAAACGATCGATGCTCCATTGGTTCTCAGCTATTCGAGTATAGCAGAACCGATCGTGCATCCGGCTCGGACGCCCCTGCCAGAATTCGATTCGTTCGGGCTTCAGGACATACCCGCCCCATTGCGGCGGAATGGCAATGTCCTTTCCGGCGAACCGGGCTTCGATCTGGCGAAACTTGGCGACGAGCTCAGCCCGATCGGCGACCACCGCGCTCTGATCCGACGCCCAGGTGCCGATCTGGCTGCCGCGCGGGCGCGAGTGGAAATACTCCTCGGATTCTTCGCGCGACAATGGCGTAACGGAACCCATGATGCACACCTGCCGCTCCAGGTCCGGCCAGTAGAAGACCGCGGCGGCGCGCGGATTGTCCGCAAGTTCACGGCCCTTGCGGCTCTGGTAGTTGGTGAAGAACGTGAAGCCGCGCCCATCCACCCCTTTGAGCAATACAACTCGCGCCGAAGGCTGACCGTCATGCCCGGCCGTGGCCAGAACCATCGAGTTGGCCTCGAAGGAACTTCCCGTGACCAGCGAGTGGAACGCTTTGTAGACGTCCACGCAGAATCTCCGTAGCCGGCCACCGCCTTTGGATGAAGCGGCATCAAACCACCGTTGAAACTGAGACACAGGATCGCTCGCCAGATCGGCGCGGTCCAGAACGCCCAAACGGTATTCCCTTCGCATATCTGAGATCGCCATAGCGGGGCAAGTCTATATTGGATCGCAACACGCTGACAACTTCGCCAGCCCCAGCCGCTTTCGGCCAAGCCGCAGCCGTTATCGGCGGTTTCCCTTACGTCAAGAGTGGGAATGCGTCCGATACTCACCTGAATCTCAATGCTCGATATTCCATTTTCATCGAAATTTCCGAGACGAAAGGATTTCCGTATGTCGCTTTCTTCACTTTGCAAACGAACTCCATCGGCCGCGGGCGTCTCAATGGCGCGAGCAATATTGCTCGTTGCGGCGGTCACGTTCATTCTGGGATTTCCTTCAACACTGCTGGCCAATGAAGCCGGACTCCGGATGCCCGACCTCAACCAGGCACGCTTCTTCGGCAATTCCATCGGCGGACATACCCTCCTCGCCTGGGGAATCGCCATCTGCGGGCTTGGCTTCCTTTTCGG
>JBEKXM010000089.1:0-11173 GCA_049512115.1 Tepidisphaeraceae bacterium
CGGTTTGGCTCCTGCGACGATCTCATTGCCGCCGCCGACCACGCCGTCTATGCCGCCAAGAACGCCGGCCGCAACCGCGTTTGCGAGTATGAAGGCAACGTTCAGGCTCTAGCCCCCGTGCCCGCGAATTCAAATTCGGACCTCGTCCCCTTGCGGCAATGACCCGCCGAAACGCATAATGCCCCGTTGACCGTGGATTTCCCCGGAGGCGGATGCGATGAAGCAGTCAGACCGCGGCGGTGACGCCGAAGAATCCCAGGAAACCAGCGAGCCTCCCTTCGTCCTCAGCCGCGCCCAACTCGCCGACGTCCAGAAGTCTGCCACCCGCCTCATCGACGAATTGCGCGACATCGACGATGGCGACATGGTCGGCGAGATCATCGAAAACGCCATGAAGCTCCTGCGCGACCAGACCAACCGCGGGGACATCAAGCTCATCAACAAGTCCTTCAAGGAACTCCGCTACGCCCTGAAAATCTTCGCCCCCTATCGTGACGTGAGAAAGGTGAGCATTTTCGGCAGCGCGCGCACCGACGAGACACACCAGGATTACAAACAGGCCGCCGAATTCGCCCGCAAAATGGCCGCCGCCGGATGGATGGTCATCACCGGCGCCGGCGGGGGGATCATGGCCGCAGGGCACGGCGGCGCCGGCGCCGATCCCAGCTTCGGACTGGCCATCCGACTCCCCTTCGAGCAGAAAACCAACACCATCATCGCCAACGACAAAAAACTCGTCAATTTCAAATACTTCTTCACCCGCAAGCTCATGTTCGTCCGCTTCGGACACGCCATCGCGCTATTCCCCGGCGGATTCGGAACGATGGACGAGGGATTCGAGGTCCTCACCCTCATTCAAACCGGCAAATCCGCCCCCATGCCCATCGTCTTCATCGACAGCCCTGGCGGAGACTACTGGAAACAATGGCAAGTCTACGTCCAAAACCAGCTCGTCTCCCGCGGCCTCGTCGACGAAACCGATCTATGCCTCTATAAAATCACCGACGACATCGACGAGGCCGTGAACGAAATCCGACGCTTCTATTCCAACTACCACAGCATCCGCCATTCGCGCCAGGACGTGATCCTTCGCCTTCACCATCCGCTGGGCAAATCCGAGCTCGCCCAGATCGCCGCCCGGTTTTCCGATCTTCTCGACGGCGGCTCTTTCCGCGCCAGCGCCGCCCTGCCCATTGAGAGCGACGAGCCCGCCCTGGCCGACCTGCCCCGCCTGGTTTTTCCCTTCAATCGCCGCGACCATGCCCGACTGCGCATGCTCATCGACTTCCTCAACGACCTCCACCGGCTCGATCCCGCCCTCTCCCCCGCCACTTTGAAAAGATAGCCGCCTGTCGTCGAGTTATGAATGTCACCTGATAAAGACGCGACACTGTAAGGTTGGTCTACTGGTTTCCTGAGACGGGCGCAGCTGTTCCGTGAAGGACCGCGAGCGCACGATCGAGCACCGGATCGTCGACGCCACCGCCGCCGTCCACCTGAATGTCGGGCGTCAGACCTTCGCCTTCGAAGCACGTGCCGTCCAGACGAAGGTCGCGCCAACTCGGCAGCATGACCGTCACGCCGTTCCCCAGATCGTGCGGACGGGGATTCCCCGAACTTCCATAAGTCTTCTGCCCGATCGTCGTGCAATTTGGCGACGTCTTCATCATCATGATGAATGACTCGCAACTGCTCATATTCTCCGGCCCGATCAACAGCGCAACCTTCCCGCCGAACGTCGGCCGGGATGGATTGGGATCCAGCACGCGCTCGTACACCGGCGAATCCTGGCCGCCGCGGCGGATGATATCCTTGGCATAGGTCTGCGGCGCCGTCACGAAACACCCGGCAAATTGCCGGGCCAGAAGCTCGTCGCCGCCGCTATTTGTACGCACGTCCACGATCACCGCGCTGCAACCCTGCAGCACGTCCAGGGCCGGAGAAAGCAACGACGCATCGCCCGTGAAGTTGCGGATCATGACATACGCGATCCCATCGTCGTAACGGCCCGTCCAAACCATCGCATTCTTCGGTTGGCAATTGGGCACCAGCCGCATCAGCACCGGAATGCTGCAATTGGGGTCCACGCGCCGAATCTTCGCGGGTACGAGAACCTTTCCGGCCATCAGCCAGATGTGCATGTCGTCGGCCTTGGCCAGGATCTTCCCGGCGATCGCGGCGAATTGCTGGGCGGTTTTGGCCTTCTTCAGCGCCGGCTCGGCCAACGCGAATTCCTGGTTCCAATCGACCTTGTGGAGATCGAGATACGCATAGTCGTCCTGAATCGCCTGGCGCAACTTGGCGATGGCCGCTTCATTCAATTCCGGCGTAAGCGGCGGCGTGCCCGCCGCCTCGGCCGTCACAAATGAAATCGGATAGGGAGTCGCCGGCTCGCCCTGCTTGCTGCGAAAATTTTGGAATCGATCTGAATTTATGCTGAGCCAATATGAATGCGCCGGTTTCAGAGCGATCGGCAGAACGCATGTGGTTTGGTCGACCCAATGCGCCCGAGCGCCACTGCCGGGGAAACTCTCTCCGCCGCCGACAAATGAGAATCCGCCCATGTCCATCGCTTGGTCGAAAGTGACGCGAAGTTCCGTTGCGCCGGGATCGACGTCGGTCGCGCCGTTGTCCGGAACCGCCTTGACCACCTTCGGCGCCGCGGTCGTTGCGCCCGTAGCACCCGCCGTCACAAATGAAATCGGATAGGGCGTCGCCGGCTCGCCCTGCTTGTTGCAAAAATTTTGGAATCGATCTGAATTGATACTGAGCCAGTACGAGTGCGCCGGCTTCAAAGCGATCGGCAGGACGCAAGTGGTTTGGTCGATCCAGTGCGCCCGGCCGCTACCGGGGAAGGTCTCGCCGCCGCCGACAAATGAAAATCCGCCCATGTCCATCGGCTGGTCGAAAGTGACGCGCAGTTCCGTTGTGCCGGGATCGACATCCGTCGCGCCGTTGTCCGGAACCGCCTTGACCACCTTCGGCGCCGCCGCCATCGCAACCGAAGAAAAAAGGCTCAAAATCATCGCCGCATAGCAAACCGCCCGATGTTTCATGCCACCCTCTAACATTTCAACGACCTAGTGACCGCCCGCGTCACTTCACCCCATACTTCCCCGGATTCTCCGCGACCGCCGCGGCGAATTTCGCCGGGTCCTTCTCGAAATCCTTGGGACAATCCGGGCAGCAGAGGTGATATACCTTCCCGTCATAAATTTCCACGAGGTTTGAATCCCCCACCTTGTCTCCGCTGACGGGACAAACGGTGTTGCGCAAATCCACCGCCGAGATGGCCGGCCCCGCGGGCCGAGACGTCGGCCCAGAGGCGCCCATTTTCATCCCCGACATATCGTCCGCGACCGCCAGCCCCGCCAGAAAAAGCCCGCCCGCCACGCACCAACAAAGCAATGATTGACGATTCATAGAGTTCTCCATTTTGTTTGAATGATGGATGTTACGCGATGCATCCCCAAATGCCAAACGGGAAATAAAGGGGACATTCAAGATTTCCTCTGACCGCACAGGTTCTTGTGCGCGATGTCGACGTTGCTTAGCGCCGGTCAGTGAGGCGCATGTCGTGGGTAATCGTAGCCAGGCCGAATTGCTGCTCGACGTGCATCATCACCAATATGCCCGAAGAGGTGTCATAGGTGCAGTCGATGCGGTGAAGGGGACCGGCTTCGGTGAGCGTGACGCTGCGGTCGTCAGCGCGGCTCACCGTTGTGGTGGTGCCGACGAATTGATCGGTTTCGACGACCTGTCCGCGCCGCAACTGTGCCAGGCCCGCCGGGGCGATCCACAATCCACCGACGCTGGCCACGCCGCAGGCACCCTCCTGCCTGGCTTGCTCGGGCGGCATGCCGGCAATGCTTTCGATCGTAAAGGTGCTGGAGGTGCGCACCCAATTGGGTCCACGAGCGACTGGGGCGACCGACACGGTCATCCTCCTGCTGAACCGCGAACGTGCTGCCGGGACATCCGACGTCTGCGCGCCGCCGTATTCCAGTTGTTTGAACTCGCCGACCCACGGCGGGACCGCCATGTTTTGCCAAGGAACGTTGACGTCTTTTATGCCGGCGATCCAGCCGACGACGACCTGGGTGCTCCCCTGGCCAGTTCCGGCCTGCCCGGCGCCACCGAGGGGCGCGGTATTAACCGTTTTGCCCTGCGCGCGCGATGCGTGGAAGATCAGCAGACCCGTTTCGAGGTCGTAAACATGGGCTTGGTAGCCGGAGATATCCTCGCTCTGAATGCGGATGGCACTGTATTGCTTGGAGCCTAGCGTGTACGGCATCCGAAGAATGTGGATTCCACCCTCGTTGACCTCTTGGAGCGTGCGGAGGACCTCGGGATGAATCCAATAGTCCGCAGCGCAGCCCGCATGCGTGACCATGCCGCTGCCCAGTGCGAACGTGCATTTTTTTGTGCGGGCATCGAGGGTGTAAAACTTGGTGCCAATCACGGCGACGTCGCGATCGACATATCCGACCTGCAAAACCGTGAACCCGCCCGCCGCCGCTCCGGCGATGTCTTCTTCGGCGTAGCGCTGGCCGGTTTGGCGATCGACCCAACGCCCGTTATCGTCCTGCACAAGCTGCTTGTCCTCGCCGGGGATGTTGGCCGTCATGCCGAAATAAACGAGTCGAGTGCCGGTCTTGATGCATGCGGGCGGTCCCGCGGTGGCCGCCGCGGGCACCAGCGGCAGCATCGAACTTGGGTCCGCCACAGTCATGGCCGGATCCGCGCTTGCTGGTGAAAGAACGCCCAGCCAAACCACACCCGCCATGCACAGAGTAAAGTAACCGAGTCCCCTCGTGGATAAACCCCCAAGGTAATAACTGAAGGAGCGACGCATCGCGTACCTCCTGGCTTGATGTCAATTTCAATTCTCGCGGCAGGAGCCACGGGCGGGATTCAGGAGATGTCCTTCGCCCTCGCCAGGAAACCAGCCGATCCTGACAGGGTTCATCCGGGATTTCCCACTCGACTGCCGCCGCATGACCTCCGTGATGCGGCGGGTGGAATTATACCGCGCTTCGAAGTTTGGCCAACCTGTTTCCTGGTTCCCCGTCAGCGGAGGACCTGCTCATAGCAATTGACTCGGCCATGGCCCGATGGCATGATGGCAATTGGAGATTTCCGGTCACGGATGACCGGCGGCGATAGGATGGTTCCCAGCCGAAATCCGGGGAACTTTTTGGGTTTTCCTGCGTCCAATCCCATGTCAAGCTTGAGCGGCGCCAACTGCGAGGCCGAGTTTTCGCCAAAGGGCGAATCGGCCGGCGAAGGCGGAGCGCGAGGTCGCGACAGGGAAGCGGCCCTGCTCCTCAAGGCCCGCGGCGGCGACCGCTCGGCGTACGGCCAAATCGTCGTCCTGTATCAGGATCGTCTTTTTAACGCGTTGCTCAGGATGGTTGGCGAACCGGAAGAGGCTCGCGAGTTGACCCAGGAAACTTTCACCCGCGGGCTGGAAAAAATCGCGACCTTTCGCGGGGAAGCCTCGCCGTACACCTGGCTCTTCCGCATCGGGATGAACCTGGCCATCAGCAATCTCCGCCGCTCGCAGCGCGTGCGGGTCTTCTCGCTGGACGGCGTCCCGCGCGGCGGTAACGGCGAATTGCGGCGCGGGGACCAAGCGGCGGCGCTGGTGGATCGGATCGCCTCGGCCAAAGGCGACACGCCGCCGCAGGCGGCAGAGCGGTCGGAGCGGCATCAGATCGTGCTCGACGCCCTGGGCCGGCTGGACGGAGAATATCGCGCGGTGCTGGTCATGCGGGACGTGGAAGGATTCGATTACCAGCAGATGGCCGACGTGCTTGGTTTGCCCCTGGGAACGCTGAAGAGCAGGTTGTTCCGGGCACGGGTGGCGTTGAGGGATGAGTTGGGGGCGTATATGGCGGATCGAAAGTTGAAGGGGAAGTGAATGGAAGACAACGAAGCCATGCTCTGTGCTTATATCGAGGGCGACCTGGACGCCGCGGGGCGGGCGCAGATCGAGAAGCTCCTTCAGGACAATCCGCAGCACCGCAAGCTGCTGGCGGAGTTGACGGCGATGCGCGATCTGGTTCGGGGCTTGCCGCGGGTCAAGGCGCCGATGGACCTGGGGGATTCGCTGCGGCAAAAGGCGGAGCGCTCGATGTTGCTGGACGGAGGCGGCGCGGTGGTTCCCCAGCGGCAGCGCGTTAGCCGGTGGCCGCAGTTCTTCGCGATCGCCGCGATATTTTTGCTCTTCGCCTCGTTGTGTTTCATTTTGTACAAGGCGTTGGGTCCGACGCTGAAGCCGGCGACGTTCACGCAGAACTTGGCGGACAACAAGTTCCTGAATATGGAGCCGACGAGCGAGGTGAGTGGGACCGCGTCCCCGCCCGGGACGGCGCCGACCGAACTCGCCGAGGCGCCGCCAGCGGCGGTACGCCCGGCCGAGGCGAAGGTGCAGTCGGCCGAGGGGACGATGCAGAAGGCGCAAAATCTCCGGGATCAATCGCGACCGCAGGTGGTCGCGGCGAATCAACTGGACCTGGGCGCCATTCGCCGGCGGCTGGAAAGTTCCGGATACGGTGTTGACGGCAACGGCGGCGGACCAGGCGGCCGGAATTCCGCGCCGGTGCTGATGGTGGTCAACAGCACCGATGCGCCGGCGACGAAGGTGCAGATAGCGCAGTTCCTCAACAACAGCACGGGCATTTCCTGGAACGTCATTCCCCAGGAGGCGGAATCGCAAGCCAACGCGACCACGCTGCCCAGCGGCGCGTTCGGCGGCGGTGGCGGCGGGGCCGGCGGTCAATTGAAAGCCGCCGCGAATTCCCTCGAAGCAAGCAGCAACGGCGCCGCCGAAACCAGCAACGCGACGACGCGGCCGTCGAGCGATGTCTTTTACGTTGCCCGCGGCCTGACGGCCGAGCAGGCCGATGCCCTGCGGCAAACGCTGATCGTGCCGCAGAACGGCCCGGAGGTTCAGGTGACCGTGCAATCGGCGCAGCCGCTCATGCAATTATTGCGAAAGTCGAACGAACAGGCGCAGCCGTTGATGCAGCAGTCAGGGCAGGGGGCGGCGACGGAGCCGAGCGCCACAACGGAGCCGAGCGCGACGACGGAAAAGGACGTGAGAGCCCCTGGGCCGGGGCTTGTTCCCGCGGCGGCACCGAGCCAACCGTCGATATACGCCAATGTGGCGGCTGACAGGCTGGGGTCGCCGACCACCGCACCGGCGGCGGGGTCGTCGTTATACGGCGCAGCCGCAAACGTCGGGATGTCGGTCAATCGTCCGCAGGAATTGCAGTCCGTCGATGCGGTGATCGTGTTGGAACAATCCGAAATTCCCGTCTTGACCGCTGGGCCGAGCACTCGGGCGGATTCCGTGGCGACGAAATCCGAACTCGCTCCCGCGACGCGGCCGGCGACGCAACCGTGAACGAAAGGCAATTTCCCGGCATGTACATGCGGAGCCTGGCCGGTTAATGTGTCTTTCGGCAGTCGGAACGACGATGCATCCGGTAGCGATTGAAAACGACGCGATTCGCATGGAGGTCTGGCCGCGGATCGGTGGGAAGGTCTCCAGCATCATCGACAAGTCGGATCAATACGAGATGATGTTCACATATCCGGCGGAACTGCCCGATTCAGCGCATTACGATGCGCCGTACGGCGATCACTGGTACGCCGGCTGGGACGAATGCTTTCCAGCCGTGGCGCGAAGCACCTATCCGCGGCATCCGTACAACGGCATCGCCGTTCCCGATCACGGCGAGCTTTGGGGGATTCCGACGACCACGGCGGTTCCGACCAAGGATGGAATCACGACGGTTTGGCACGGCCTGCGTTTTGGATACCGGCTGACGCGCAAGCTGTATCTTCAGGATTCGGCGATCGTGGCGGAGTACGATCTGACGAACCTGGCTCCATTTGAGTTCCGATTTGTCTGGGCATTGCACGGCCTGATGTCGATGGCGCAGCCCGTGCAATTGGAATTCGAGCAGAAGCGGTTCCGTTGGAGCCATGACGCGGAAGGCAAGCGCTACGACACGACGTTTTCATGGCCGGTGCTGGGCGATAACGAAAACTTGTCCCGACCGGATTCATTACCGGCAAAACGGAGCTGGAAGCTGTTTTCGGCCGACCCGATAGAATCGGCGTTCGTCGTTTCCTATCCGACGCGGAATCGAAAGCTGCGGATCGAGTACGAATCCGGCGACGGAATGCCGGCGTTTTGGGGAGTTTGGATCAACACCGGCGGATGGGCTGGGAACAGGCATTTCGCGGTGGAACCAACAACCGGCCGATTCGACGAGATCGACCGTAGCATCGCGGACGGCTCGGCTGGCCAGATCGGCCCATTCGGACACCGCAACTGGCTCGTTCGCTGGACCATTTCGTAAAAATTTTTTCTCGTTTTCCTGTTACTTTTTATCGGCGTGCGCATTTTCACAGTGGAAGCGCATAACGAGAAATCGAGAAAATCTTTCCCTCCCCTGAGCCTCGGACGCGTCTCCCCGCGTCCGAGGTCTTTTATTGCCGCAGCATGCCGATCAATCGCCATTGGGTCATCGCCATGTACCCCAGCACCACGACGCCAATGCCGCAGAAGACGGGAAATGGGATGACGGAATAGACATGAGCGATGACGGCCACGTTGAACAGCGCTGCGAGCACGGTCAGGCAGAACGCGAAGATCAGCGGGGCAATCTTTCTGGCGGCGGCGAGGACGATTCCCTCAACGATCAGGGCGATGGCGAAAACGGTCACGCCGAGATCGGTCCAGAAAAAAGGGCTTTGCACATAATGGATTGTGTTGCCTTGCGCATCGAAGCTGGTGATATTCTGCTCAAAAGCGGCTGGAGAGTGGATGTAGCTGAGTGTGTTGGGAAAGATGAACAACAGCAACACGCCCAGAGCGATGCTGATCCACGCTTCGGCCAATCCAATGGCCGGCAGGATTTTAACCTCATGCTCCGCCGGCGGGCGGGCGGGTTCGGGTTGCTCGGAACCCGGCTGCGATTGGCCGGTCTTCGACAACTTCGGCAGTTTTGACAAGTCCATCAGAGCCGCTCCATTCGCCGGGAGCCTTGACCCCTTGGCGCAATGAATGTAAAGACCCCAGGCGACGGATTCAAACTATCTGCACGACGGAGACGCCGGCGGAGAATTTCATGGCGGACGTTTTGGAACAAGTCGATGCGGTGGCGAAGCAGGCCGAGCAGGAGCTTTCGGCCGTCGCCAACCCCTCTCAACTCGAGCAGTTCCGGATCAAATTTCTTGGGGTTAAGGGAAGCATCAAGGGGTTGATGACGCTTTTGGGGCAGACGCCGAAGGAACAGAAGCCGGTCGTCGGGCAGAGGATCAACGCACTGAAAGATCGCGTGACGGCTGCGTTCGAGGCGAGGAAGAGCGAGTTGGGATCGACGCAGGGACTGGACGCCGCTGACGTGACCGAGCCGGGCCTGCGGCCCCGGATCGGGAACCGGCATATCCTGATGAAGGTGGCCAACGAATTGACGGAACTGTTTGGCCGGATGGGGTTTTCCGTGGCATCGGGACCGGAAGTGGAGGACGAGTTTCACAACTTCATCGCGCTGAACATTCCCGCCAGCCATCCGGCGCGCGATCCGCTGGACAATTTTTATCTGGCGGCCGAAACGGGCGAAGGCCAGTCAACGGCGCTGGACCGGGCGCCGCCGGAGCAACTCATGCTGCTGCGCACGCAGACCAGCACGGTGCAGATTCGCGTCATGGAAAAACAGAAACCGCCCATCCGCGTCGTCATCCCCGGGCGCGTGTATCGGCCGGATACGCACGATGACACGCATCTGTCCATGTTCCATCAGCTCGAGGCCCTGGTCGTGGACAAGAACGTCACGATGATCGACCTGAAGAGCACGATTCTCCAATTCGTTCATGCGTATTTCGGCGCCGAGGCCAAGGTGCGATTCCGGCCCAGCTTCTTTCCCTTCACCGAACCGTCGGCGGAGGTGGATGTCTGGTTCGACTTCCCCGGCGGCAAGAGCCGATGGGTGGAACTCGGCGGATGCGGAATGGTGCATCCGAATGTTTTCAAATCGGTGAATATCGACCCGGAGCAATACACGGGCTGGGCGTTCGGCTTCGGCATCGAGCGGATCGCGATGCGAAAATACGGGATCAGCAATATCCGCCTGTTCGTCGAAAACGACCTGCGGTTTTTGCAGCAATTCTGATCCGACGGTGAAAGTGCAGGCGGGGAGCGCGGTCTTGCCCTTTATGGCGCGATCAGCCAAAGATCGCCGCCTTGCGACGAAAATCGCTGTCTAACGTGCCATTGAGGCGGGAGACCGGCACGGTCCAGTTGGGTCGATCCGAACATCCAGACATTGGGGTATTTCGCAAGAGGATAGGAAAGCCGCTGCAAATCGTCGGCTTGCGGATTGGTTATCAGGACGATGGGATTTTTCCATTCGCCGAGGTAGTGGGCGATATAGAAATATTCGAACGCGGGCTGCGTTTGATAGCCGCCGGTAAGAATCACGGCTTCGCCGGGATGAACGTGCTGCGACACAAGCATCGCGGCGGCGCGCGTCTGTTCCCATGGTTGCTGGATCGTTCGCACTTGTTGGATGCAATATCCGACGGTTCCAAGGAGCAGGGCGATTGGCAGAAGTTGGCCGATCCGCGTGGGAAGGGGAGCGGCGAATATCGCATAAACGGCCGGAGAGGCCAGAAACACGTATCTAACATTGCTGACAAGAGCTGAATGCCGCGTGATATCGAGCAGCATAACCACGGCGACCGAGCCGATGGCCCACAACCACCAAAGCATCAATTCCGGCTGCCGCCGCCACCGCAACAGCGGTGAAACATACACCAGCAAGGCCAGGGGCAAATAAACCAGCCATTCAACGTTTCCAACGGTTCCAAAGATCATGGATAGAAGGAAAGTTGGCCAAATCAGCGGTCCGATGGGTCCATAAGCAAGGCGATGGGGAACGTCAAGAGTCGAATGAACGATGGACCGATTGGGCATTACGCCGAAGTTCGCCAGGCCCATGACTTGATGGCGCGTTTCCATAAAGATCGGTCCCCAGACCCCCGCGACGAACGTCAGCGAGGCCAGAAGAGTCACGGCAATCGCCCAGCGTGTTTTACCTCGGAATTTGAATGCCGAATAAACCGCGATTGCCGCAATGACGCCGGTTGCGAAGTA
>JBEKXM010000090.1:0-11160 GCA_049512115.1 Tepidisphaeraceae bacterium
CCATAACGCGCGGGGAAACGCGTCGGCGGCGGGAGCGGGCTGGACATCCGCGGGAAAGGCCGCCGAGAGGGAAATCGAGGAATATTGCGGCGGCGCCGAGATTCGCACGATAACGTGAAGCTTGCCATCGGGCGCGCCGGGCAAGTCGGTTGGGAAAGCCACGGCGGAAGTGCCGTCATCGAGGGTTGTGTCCTGGCCGATCGGCAAGTTTCCAAAGGTTCGGTGGACGAAATATTGCAGGTTGACGTTTTCGATCGGTTTGCCGTTGAGGGTGACCAGGGCGTGGAGCATTTTCTTGCCATCTTCAACGTCGGTGGAAACGGCAATGGTCGGCCGGGAGGTCTGAGCGAAGGCGGGCCATGGCGACAGGAGCAGGACCAACGTGATGAAAAGGATCTGCTTCATGCCAACACCCCCGCGGCAGCGCCAGGATCTGCAAGGGTGTCGACCGGCCGCGGCCACCTGGTCTGATCCACTTCCCAGATGGAGATGATGGGGAAGACCTTGGAGAACAGGATGAACATGAGAAGAAAGGCGGCGAGTCCGCCGGCGGTAATGGACCATTCGACCCAAGTGGGAACGTAGACAAGGTGGGTTCCCTCACGCGCGGGCATGAAGGGGGAGGCGAGGGTGGGGATGACAATGATGTAGCGTTTGAGCCACATGCCGACGTTCACGAAAATTGCCGCGACGGTGATTCCGGCGATGGTGCGGCCCATGGGCGTGACCAGCATCAGGAGAGGCAGAACCAGCCCGATGAAGATCATCCCCCAGAACTGGACGGCGTAATGGCCGATGATCATTTTTTCCAAGAGCGGGCGTTCGGCGCCTTCGCCGGTATAGGCGGCGCCAACGTGCTCGTTGATGACGAAATATGCGTAAGCCAGGCCGAACACGAGCATCAGCTTTGCGAGCTTGCGCAGATGATCGACGGGAATGAGAGTCTGAAGTCGGAGGAAATATCGGAACAGGACGATGGCGGTGATGACGGCGGCGACGCCGGAATAGAGGGCGCCGATGACGAAATCCGGACCGATGATGGTGGAATGCCAGCCGGGCCGCAGCGTCATGCCGAACAGCCACGCGGTCACGGTGTGGATCGAGACGGCGACCGGGAGGATAACAATGGCCATGACGGCAACGGCGCGATCGAGTTGGCGGTGTTGATCGGCGGTGCCGGTCCAGCGCACCGCTAGGGTGCGGTAAAGTTTTTTCCGCCAGGGAGAAAGACCGGGAGCATCGCGCAGGATGGCCAGGTCGGGAATCATCGGGACGTAGAGATAAAGAAAGCTTCCGGTGAGATAGCTGGTCAAAGAGAGCACGTCCCAGAGGATGGGGCTTTGCAGCCGGCCGTAGCGGATCACGTGCAGGAACCGATCGGGCCGGCCCATGTCGATGATGACCATGGGTCCGGCGACGAGGAGGGAGAAGACGGTGATGGCCTCGGCCAAGCGGGAAATGGGATGGCGCCAATGTGCGTTGGAAAGGCGCAGCATGGCGGAAATGAGGCTACCGGCCATGCTGATGCCGATGTAAAACACGAAATTGACGATGTAAACGCCCCAGGAGAAGTAATCGCTCATGGCGGTGGCGGACAAGCCGATGCGAAGCTGGTGGACGTAAGCAACCAAGGCCCAGGCAACAACCAGGGCCAATCCGATGACGAGGAACTTGTGGGCAAATCCCGGCGGCCCGAACGTCGCCAGCATGTCCCTTTCCACATTGTGCGATTGCGATTTGGCGTCGCTCATTGAAAAACCTCAGTCCTTGGCGGGCGGGCCTGGCGGGGCGTACATGCGATTTTTGGGAGGGAGGTAATAGACGCGCGGCTTGGTTCCCAATTCCTCCATCTGCCGATATCCGCTGCGGTCCAACAGCAACTGGGATAGGCGCTGGGTCTCGCCCTGCGAATTGGTCACGGCATCTTCGTTTTCATCGCCGTAATACATTGCCCCCATCGGGCATTCACCGACGCAGGGAGGGAGCATGCCCATCGCGGCCATGTCGGGACAGAAGTCGCATTTTTCGACGGTTCCAATGCGGCGCGGATATCCATGCTCGGGCGAGTAACCTTTTGCCAAAGCCTGGGGCGGATTTTGCGGCGGACCCCAGTTGAAGCTGCGGGCGCCGTACGGACAGGCGGCCATGCAGAAGCGGCAACCGATGCACCGCTCATTGTCGATCAACACCACGCCGTCGGAACGCTTGAACGTGGCATCCACCGGGCAAACCTTGGTGCAGGGCGGGTTGTCGCAGTGATAGCACGGCTGCGGGAAGAAATACGGCGCCGTCTTCTCGGATTCCTGCATCCGCAAAACCTTGATCCATTGCCGATCGGGGGGAATGAAGTGCATCTTGGAACAAGCGGAAATGCACCTACCGCATCCGTCACACTTGGCCAGATCGATCACCATGATCCAGCGTCGGCCGGGCACGCCTTGGCGAGCGGAATCGGGTGATTCGGGCATGGGTGAGCCGGTTCGGGCATCCACGACCTGATGGTCGGGTGTGAGGGCGGGGACCGCCGGGCCGGCGGGGGTATCGTTTGGGGAAGCGGCCCGCAGGGCGCGGCAGGTCATTTGGCTGGCGGCGGCGGCGCCCAGAACAGTCAGACTGTGTCGCAGAAATTGTCGTCGATTGGTGTCCATGCCTTTGATGAAGAGAATATCCGAATTCAGAGGGGATAAATGAATCGGGTTTTCCCCGCCAGACGGCGTAGGGGAATTAGCTTACAATTGGGGTAATGTGGGCATACTATCGGCCCCCGTTAGCAATTTGTTATCAAAATGGCATCGAATATCCGTGATTTCTCCGAATGGGGTCGCTATATTTGAGCGAATCTGGTCGCAAGACAAATCGCTTTGGAGTCGGGAGAATGAGAATTCCAATCGCGTCGGCGTTGATCGCCGCGGCGGCGGGCGTCGCGCGGGGTCAGGGGTGGGACGGGCTCGGACAAAACGCGCAGCATACCGCCCTGTCGGCGATCGCGTCCCAGCCATTACAGGCGGTTCATTGGGAAACGCCGGTGGATCTGGATCCGCAATATGCCTCCAGCGGCGATTTGTACATTCACTACGGCTCGCCGGTGATCACGACGGACAACACGGTGATCGTGCCGGTCAAGACGGGGAAGTACGGGGGATTTGAACTGAATGCGTACAACGGCGCGACGGGAAGCCTTTTGTGGAGCCAAGGCACGGATTACAGGCTGCCGGCCAGCGGGTACAGTTGGACGCCGCCGTACTCTGGGTCGATTTCGGGAAGCACGCTGTATTACGCGGGAGACGGCGGAACGATTTACGAGCGGGGCTCGCTGGACAGCAGCGGCTCGGTGACGCCAACCCAAATCCCGTTTTACGGTTCGCTGGCGACGTATGAGGCCAATGCCGCCGCGTACAACGCCGGCGTCGCCATCAGCACCCCCATCACCACCGATGCCAAGGGGGACGTTTATTTTGGCTATCAGACAAACGGCTCGGCACCGGGAGGATTGACGAGCGGGATCGCGCGGATCAGCGCCAGTGGAGCCGGCACGTTTTTCGAGGCAAGCCAGTTGCAAGTCGGCGGAGTGTCCGCGGGAATGAATCAGGTGGTGATGAATTGCGCTCCCGCGCTCAGCAAGGACGGGAGCTCGGTTTACGTGGCGATGAGCACGGGGAACTTCGGGATGGGCCGGCTGGTGGAACTGAACGCGACCACGCTGGCGCCCGAGGCGAGCGTGGAAATGATGGACCCCAAGACCGGCGGCGCAGCGCTGTTGCCGAACGATGGCACCGCGTCTCCCCTGATCGGTCCAGACGGCGACGTTTACATGGGCGTCTATGACGATTACGGCACGAGCCGCGGATGGATGGAACATTATTCGGCGAACTTGTCGGTGACCAAGCCGGCCGGGGGATTCGGCTGGGATGACACGGCATCTATCGTGCCCGCTTCGATGGTGCCATCGTATCACGGCACGAGCAGCTATCTGATCATGACCAAGTACAACAACTACGCCGATCCGGGCACCGGCGGCAATGGCCAGAACATGCTGGCCATCCTCGATCCCAACGCAACTGAAACCGACACCCGGTACAACTCCAACGGGGCCGGCGGGGCAACCATCATGAAGACGGTGGAGACGATTCTGGGGCCAACTCCGGACGCGAACTTCGACACGCAGTATCCCGGAGCGGTCCACGAATGGTGCGATAACTCAGCGGTCGTGGACCCGGCGACGGATTCGGTGCTGGTCAACAGCGAAGACGGCAACCTGTATCGATGGAACCTGCTGACCAACACCCTGAGCGAAACGGTCAACATCACCAATGGACTTGGCGAGGCGTACACCCCGACGGAGATCGGGCCGGACGGAACCGTATATGCGATCAACAACGCGACGCTGTGGGCGGTGGGCGCCAGCTCGGCGTCGACGGTCTATTCAAGCTGGTCGGCCACGGGAGGCGGAAGCTGGACGGGCGGGAGCAACTGGAGCGCCGCGATCCCCACCAACGCCGGGGACGTGGCAACGTTCGACTCCACGATATCCGGCCCCAGCGTAATTGAGCTCAACGCCAACTGGACCGTGGAAACCGTCAATTTCTACAGTAGTTTCTCATACACGATTGCGCAGGGTTCGAGCGGGACGCTGACGCTCAACAACGGAAGCTCCAGCGCCCAAATCAACGACCTTTACGGCAATCACACGATATCCGCGCCGGTTTGGCTGGCATCCAACACGACCATCGCGGTAGGGCAATCGGGAAACGTCCTGACTATTTCCGGGAACATCGGGGGCGGCGGCGGGATCACGCTGGCGGCGACCGCCACCGCGCTCAGCGCCGGAACGGTGGTATTTGACGGCGTCAACAGTTACGGCGGCGGGACGACGGTGACGGGCGGCACGCTGGTCGTCGGCGTGAGCGGCGCATTGCCCAACGGGGATGTCACGATCACCGGCGGCACGCTGCAACTGGGGGCAGGCACGGGGCTGGCGCAAATGACCTCGCTGTCCATCAGTGGGGCCGGCGTGCTCGACGTGAACAACAACCACGTCATTCTCAGCTACAGCGGAAGCTCTCCGATTTCGACCATCGCCGGGTACATCAAGTCCGGCTACAACAGCGGCGCGTGGAACGGCCCGGGGATCATTTCCACCGCGGCCCGAGTTCCCACCAACGGCCATCCTTATGGCCTCGGCTATGCGGACGGGGCTGACGGAATTGTCTCTGGTCTGTCCTCCAGCCAGATCGAAGTGATGTACACGCTGCTGGGCGACGCCAATCTTGACGGCCTGGTGAACGCGGCCGACTTCTCCATCCTGGCGGCGAACTTCAACCAGACCGTCACCGGGTGGGACCAGGGCGACTTCAACTACGATGGCCTGGTCAACGCGGCCGACTTCCTCGACCTGGTGGTGAACTTCAACCAGGGCGCGAGCGGCGCGGCCTCGGTCGGCGACGTTGCGGCGTTGGATGCCTTCGCGGCGGCCAACGGGTTGCTGGCGGATGTGCCGGAGCCGGGGTGCGCGGGGATGACGGCCATGGCCGGATTGGGAATGCTGCGTCGTCGGCGAAGGGCGCGGCAATAGTGGAGAATTGACGGATTTATCAATGTCGCAAGGGGAGAAAATCGGGTACTCTATATAGGGGTTGAAGGCGGGCGGACGGTGGTTTCTTGTGCCTCGACCAAATCTCTTAAAAGCGCGGATCATCATATCGCTGGCTGTGGCCGGTGCTTGCCCGCTTGCGCGCGGGGAGGATATCAGTGGAGTATTGCCGGCGGCGGCGGATCAGCCGCAAACGCACGTGTATCTTCAAACGGCGGTTTCCAACGGCCAGGGCGGCACGATGCCGGGGAGCATTCTGGAGGTGGATGATGGATTTGGCGATGAGGTTTACGACATCCAGGGGTTTCTGGACACGGGCACCAGCGGGGTGTTGCTGAGCCTGGAAACTCAAGCGGGATTGGGGGTGGGGCTGGAAAACGGGATAACGTTCAATGACGTGGCCGTGGGCGGCGTTGATACTTACAACGTATCGACGCAGTATTACCTTTCGGCGGCCCCGTTCAGCATCGACAACGACATTGAGATCGGCAACGACCCGCCGGCGTTGAGCGCTTACACGCCGGTCACGGGTGCGATTCGAATGCAGACAAATCCGAATGAGGCGGATTTTTTGGTCGGTCCGCTCGACATTTTCGGAATGCCGGTCATGCAGGGGAAAGTGGTGGTAATGGATCTTCGGCCGCCGAACAATCCCGATCCCAATTATCTTGGGGAAACCAAAACGTATTTCTACTCGCCCGGGACGCCGTTCAACGCGGGGGCGGCGGATACCGATCCGGGAATTCCTCCGGGGCAGTTGCACGTGAAGCTGAGCTACGCGGATTACGGCCAGTTCACGCAATTGTTGCCCACCTCGACTCCCGCGAGTTATACGCCGCTTCAGTGTCCGAATCCGATGATCGGTCCGGACCCGGTCAAGCTGTTGAACACGGGGAGCACGGACAAGACCCAAGCGGTGCGGATTGCGTTCGGGAGCCACGCATCGACGGGAAGTTTTCTGTTCGACACGGGCGCGCAGGCGTCGTTCATTTCGACGGCGGAGGCGATGAATCTGCACGTCGAATACGCCACCGATTCGCAGGGGAATCAATTGCTGGACGCCAACGGCGACCCGTACCTGGTCAGCACGGATCCGGGACACGCGGAGATTGCCAATCAGTTTGCGATCCCGATTACGGGGGCGGGCGGGGCGACCGTGGACGCGGCGGGGTTCTATCTGGACCGGCTTTCGCTTCCCACGGTGGAGGGTGATCCGATCAACTTCGACGGCGCGCCGGTGTTGGTGACGGACGTGACGGCACAAGACCCGATCACGGGCAAGTCGCTGACGCTGGATGGCGACTTCGGGATGAATTTCATCGAACCGAGCATTACGGCCGATTTTAGCCAGGAAACCACCGGAGCGTTTGATTGGGCGACGTTTGACCAGCCCAACGGATTGCTGGGCTTTACGCTGACGACGGGCCTGGCGGTTCCGGTCATCGTTTCCAGCGGGAACGTCTTGACCGCGTCCTCCGACAGCGATATCGGCGCCGGCGGCAGCGATCTAGCTCTTTACGGCGGGACGCTGGCGGTTGGCGGGTCGTTCAGCACCAGCCGGCCGTTTGCCGTGAGTTCGACGGGTGGAACCATCACCGCGGCATCCGGAGCAACGTTGACGTTGAGCCCCGCAACGCTCACCTGGTCGGCCGGAACCCTGAACATAACCAATTCCAGCGCGGTGGTGTTCAGCGTGACGAGCAACGACGTCATGGTCTGGGCCGGGTCGGCGCTGAACATCAACGCGGGAAGCAACGTGATCGTGAACGGGACAACCGACCCGTTCAGTGATTCGCAGTTGCCTGGCGAACACGTCACGATCATCGACAACGGATCGTTGATGGTGAACGTCAACAGCACGATCGGCGGGATCACCGGCAACGGCCGCCTGGCAATCGGTAATGGCTCGTCTGCCAGCACCCTGCAAATCGCCTCCGGCACCGGGTTGAGCAGCGTTGGATCGCTGACGATCGGCACCGGCTCGACGCTGGACCTGACAAACAACCGGCTGATCCTTAGCTACAGTTCCAGCGATCCGATCTCGAGCATCGCCGGGTACATCAAGTCCGGCTACAACAGCGGCGGGTGGAACGGCCCGGGCATCATTTCCACGACGGCGCAGACGAAGACCAATGGCCTTTCGTACGGGGTCGGCTACGCCGACGGGAAGGACGGCGTCGTCTGGGGGCTGTCGTCGGGCCAGATCGAAGTGAAGTACACGCTTCTGGGCGACGCCAATCTGGACGGCCTGGTCAACGCCGCCGACTTCACCATCGTGGCGGCGAACTTCAACCAGACCGTCACCGGCTGGGACAAGGGCGACTTCAACTACGACGGCCTGGTGAACGCGGCGGACTTTCTCGACCTGGCGGTGAACTTCAACCAGGGCGTCAGCGGCGCGGCATCGGCGGGGGACGTTGCGGCGCTGGACGCCTTCGCGGCGGCAAACGGATTGCTGGCGGACGTGCCGGAGCCGGCATGCGCGGGGATGATCGCCATGGCAGGATTGGGAATTCTCGGCCGGCGGCGACGATCTTCTCGCCGGGCCGATCCAAACAATACAGGTTCCGCCGGCACAACATCCATCCCCAGCATTACCTGACGCAACTGCCGACGATTTGCGGTAACCGCGCGTCGGGACGCCGTTCGTAGCGGCATCATCGGCCAAGATTGTTGCCAGACACGGGATAGGACGCTAAACAATTGCGGCATGGTTTTCAGCTCTCACATCTTTATTTTTTACTTCCTTCCGCTGTCGATAGCCCTTTATTATGCCGTAGGTGGAACGTTCAGGCTGGTTCTGCTCACGCTGCTCAGTTATGTGTTCTATGCTTGGGCGAACCCTTGGTTCGTGCTCGTTCTTTTGTGGTCCACGGCCTTCGACTTCTGCTGCGGGAACCTGATCTACGGACATTGGCATCTGTTCGGGCGGCGCGCGGGCGCCGACGGCAATTCAACGCAGTCCAAGCGCTGGAAGAAGGCAATACTTGTCCTGTCGTTGATCGATAGCCTGGGCCTGCTTTTCGCCTTCAAATACTTCGCCTTCGCCGAAGGGAATCTTAATACGATCCGTGCGGCAGTCGGTTTGGAGCCGTATCGACTGTTGCGTGTCCTGCTTCCGGTGGGGATTTCGTTTTACACATTTGAATCGATGAGCTATGTCGTCGACATCTATCGCGGCCGAATCAAGCCCGCGAGCGTCGCGGCCGCCGAGGCCGCCAAGGCAACCGGAGCAATCCTACCGGCGGGCAAGACGCCGCTGGCAATAGAGCTTCGCGCCTTTTTGAACTTTGCGTGCTACCTCGCTCAATTTCCGCATCTTGTCGCTGGTCCTATCATCCGGTTCCAGGATCTCGGACCACAGATGTATCAGCGCCGCCACAGCATTGAAAAGTTCAGTCGGGGCATCGTGTTCGTCTGCATCGGTTTCGCCAAAAAAATCCTCATTGCCGATACCATGGGAGAAGTTGCGGACTACGCTTTCGGCGGACATCCGGCAGTCTGGAGCGACGCCTGGTTCGGCGTGCTCGCCTATGCCTTCCAGATTTATTTCGATTTCTCGGGATATTCCGACATGGCAATCGGGCTGGGTTTGATGTTCGGATTCGAGTTCCCCAGGAACTTCGACGCGCCTTACAGGTCCGGCAGCATTACGGAATTCTGGCGCCGCTGGCATATCTCTCTTTCCTCGTGGCTGCGCGATTATCTTTACTTCGGCCTTGGCGGAAACCGCCGCGGCAGACTGCGGACCTATTTCAACCTCATGGTCGTGATGCTTCTGGGCGGACTTTGGCACGGCGCCCAGTGGACCTTCGTCGTGTGGGGTGGAATCCATGGCATGTGGCTGGCGCTGGAACGCTTCGTCGGAAAGCGAAGCCTCTATTGGCGGTTCCCCCGCTTTTTCCGTGTTGGTCTGACTTTCCTCATCGTTTGCATCGCCTGGGTCTTTTTTCGTTCGACCGATCTTTCCAGTGCGTGGGACTACCTCGGGATGATGTTCCGCTTCAACTCGGCGCCGACGTCGGCCATCAAAATCGTGCATTTGGAAATGTGGACCGATGTTCACGTGGCGTGCCTGATCGCAGCAGGGCTGATCGCTTTCGTGGGCGTCCAAACCTGGGACATCGCCAAGCGCGTAAATCCTGTGACGGCCGCGTTCGCGTTGGCGATATTCGGGGTATCCATAGCGGCTCTGAGCATCCGGTCGTATACGCCGTTCCTCTATTTCCGATTCTGAAATGACCTGATGGATCAATGACCACGTCGAACACAATTATCAGCGCGGATCCGGCGGGAAAGGGTTGCACCGCCGCGACGGCCATTCCCGATTTTCCGGCGCGCTCAGTGGAATTTTCCGGGAGCGGCCATATCGGGCGTAAGACCGCCCTGGCGATCGCAATTTTGTTTTGCGTGGGCATTTCGATCCCAGGCGTTTTTCAATATATTTACGATGTCAGGGTCCTGGGCCGGTGGGAATTCGACGACCTGCTGACGCACCGCCCGACGGCCGCGTCTCTAGCCCAATTCGAAAAGGATTTGACCCAGCAATCGCGATTTGACAGCTGGGTCAGGCATACGTTCTGGAAACTGCATCATGGCGGCATCAAATCGTCCAATACGAATGCGATTGATGTCGCGTCGGACGGGTTTCTGTTCGGAGACGGCGAAGCCAAGCTTTTCAGCGGTTATGGCTTGACGTCGCCGGCCCCCGCGCCATCCGCGACGATTATGCCGGCAATTCTTGATTTTGATGCCCAACTTCGCCGCCGCGGAATTCGTCTCATCCTTTTGCCGATTCCGCTCAAAGTGTCGATCTACCCGGAGAAGCTGGCGATTGATTACGTGAAATCAGACGGGCCCCCGCTGCCTCCGGGGTACACGGAATGGATGGCGCGGGTGAGGCAATCGGGTATCGACGTGATCGACCTGACTCCGGCGCTTTGGAGCGCCCGCGATCGGTCGCCCGATCCGCTGTATTGGCCGACGGACACCCATTGGTCGCAGAGCGGACGGGCCGTCGGCGCCGACGTGGTCGCTGCCTATGTGCGCCCTCTCGTCGCGACGTTTCCGAGATGCTCATTTGACGTGGGAACAACCCGAATTGACTTTGAGGGGGATTTGGCCGCAGCCCTCGCGTTGGGCTGGGGAAACGCAAAATACCCGCGGATTCGGTATGAATGCAGCCAACTGACGCGCGGGGGAAAGCCGTTCGTCGCCGGAAATGAAGCGCCGATTCTACTTCTGGGCGACAGCTTCACCGCATTCTTCAATAATGACGGATGCGGGCTGGCGGATGAGTTGATGCTGCGCCTCCACACGGAAGTGCAGGCGATCGGCGTGCCCCAGGATCCCATCAATCGGCCGCGAATGTTCCTGGCGGAAAACCCGAATTGCCTTACGTCCAAAAAGGTTCTGATTTGGGAATTCGCCGCCCGATACATGTGGCGAAATTGGGACATGGTGACTTTGCCACAGCGGTAAGATCGGGCGACGTCGCGGCGCTGGACGCCTTCGCGGCGGCCAGCGGATTGTCCTTACCGACGTCCAGCGTGCCGGAACCGGCGAGCGCG
>JBEKXM010000091.1:0-11141 GCA_049512115.1 Tepidisphaeraceae bacterium
CCGTAACGAGCGGATCGCGCGGCTGTCCGGAATGATCATGGCGCAAAACCTGGAAATGCAGCACGTCGCGGAGAAATTGGGGTTCAAGCTCACGCGCGATCTCGCCGATTCCGCGATCATGGCCGGCATTGACTTGTGACCGGCTCAGCCGGCGACGTGCAGCGCCTTCAGGGCGCGGGAAAACACCTTGTCGGGCGTGCCCTCGGCCGAGACGGGCATCAGCAGGCCGAGTTTACGGTAGAACTCGATCAGGGGCCCGGTGACGGATTCATAGGCTTCCAGACGGACGGCAATGGCTTCGGGGCGATCGTCCTCGCGTTGGATGAGCCGTCCGCCGCATTTGTCGCACACCCCGGAGACTTGGGGCGGCCGTTCCACGAGGTGAAACACCGCCTTGCACGCTGGACAGATGCGCCGACCGCCGAGGCGCGACATGATTTCATCCGTTGGCAACTCGTAATTGAGCACGGCATCCAGCGCAACCCCTTGGTCGTTCATGAGCAACTGCAATGCCTCGGCCTGCCTGAGGGTGCGCGGAAATCCGTCGAGCACAAAGCCGCCGTTGCACTTCAGGCAGCCGCCGCGCTCACGCACCAATTCGTATACGGTGGAATCGCCCACCAACTTGCCCTGGCGCATGCACTCCAGCGCCTCCTTCATGGCGGGGGTGGCAGCACCCCCGTGGCTGGCGGCGGCGGCGCGGAAGACGTCGCCGGTGGAAAGGTGGCACGCGCCGAGATGCGCGCAAAGCCGTTCGGCCTGGGTGCCTTTTCCGACGCCCGGCGCGCCGAGCAGCACCAGCCGCCAGGCACGCTCGGGTGTGCTCGGAGTCACCGAACATTGAGCCGACGGCCCCTGAATCCATGCGGCACGATCGTTCTTCAGGTGATTGTTCATGGCGTTGCTCCGGAGAACTACTGGGGGACCTGACCGTCGGAAAATCGCGGGGTTTCGCGCCAACTGTTGAGCACGCGCATATAGTTGCCGCGCTCGAATTCCGCCGGATCCGGGCACCTGGTCATGTCCAGGCTTCCGCGCATTTGCCGCACGGATTGGTACCCGTTTTCCTCCATCCACTGTTTGAACTCCGCAAGCAGCACTTTGAGATATGCCGGCCCATTCTTCAGGATCGCCGAAACGATCTGGACGGCGTGCGCTCCCGCCATGACCGCCTTGATGGCATCGGCGCCGGTGTGGACGCCGCCGCTGGCGGCCAGCGACGCGTTGATTCGCCCGGAGAGGATGGCCAGCCAGCGCAAACGCACCTGCAACTCCGACGAATCCGAAAGATGAAGTTGCGGGACGACGCTCAACAGGCCCAGGTCAATATCCGGTTGATAAAAACGATTGAACAACACCAATCCATCCACGCCGACCGTGCGCAATTGCATCGCCAGATGAGGAACGGAGGTAAAGAACGGCGACAGTTTTATCGCCAACGGGATTTTGACCGCCTCGCGCACGGAACGGGCGGATTCCAGGATATTTTCCTCGATGGCGGCGGCCGTCTCCCAAAGATTGGTCGATACGTGATAGACGTTCAATTCCAGGGCGTCCGCGCCCGCCTGCTCGATGAGCCGCGCGTAACGGAGCCAGCCCGACGTGCTCAGGCCGTTGAGCGATGCGATGACGGGGATCCGCAGCGCCGCCTTGAGGCGGCGAATCTGCTCCAGATATCCATAGGGATTCATCGCGAAATCATCGGTCGCGGGGAAAAATGAACTGGCCTCGGAAAAGGAGTCGGCGTACATTTCGACGTGTTGCGCGCTGGTGTACTGCTCGCCTTCGATTTGTTCCTGAAACAGCGAGCGCATCACGATCGCCGCCGCGCCGGCATCTTCGAGGCGGCGCGGCATGTCCAAATCATCGGCCAGCGGCGAAGCGCCGACCATCAATGGATGCGCCAACTCCAGTCCCATGTAGGTGGTTTCGAGGTTCATGTGGCCGCCTTTGCGGTTGACGGGGTCGCCGACCCCTCGGTTGCCGGATGGGCTTGCGGCGGTTCAGCCAATTGGCGGTAGAGCGCGTAGCGGTCGGCGATCTGTCGCTTGGCGCTTTCGAGCAGCGTCTTGTAGCGATCCGGGTCCTTCTGTTCGACCATGCGGAAGCGTGTCTCGTTGAACATGAACTGCTGCAGCTGGTTGTTGGGCGCGGGCGAATCGAGTTGCAAGGGATTCTGCCCGGCGGCACGCCGCCGCGGGTCGTACCGGTAGAGCGGCCAATAGCCGCTGGCCACCGCTATCTTTTGCTGTTCCGGGCCCAGAGCCAGATCGTACCCGTGTGCGATGCAATCGCTGTAGGCGATGATCATCGCCGGTCCTGGATACGATGCGGCTTCCTGGAATGCCCGGACGGTATGCACGTCCTTGGCGCCAAAGGCCACCTGCGCTACGTAGACGTTGCCGTACGTCATGGCGAGCAGTCCCAGGTCCTTCTTGGGCGAGGCCTTGCCAGCCGACGCGAACTTGGCCGCTGCTCCGATGGGCGTGGCCTTGGATTGCTGCCCGCCGGTGTTGGAGTAGACCTCCGTGTCCAGCACCAGCACTTTCACGTCAGCGCCCGATGCCAGGACGTGGTCGAGCCCGCCGTAACCGATGTCATACGCCCAGCCGTCTCCCCCGATGATCCAGACGCTCTTATCCACCAGGTAATCGGCAAGAAGCGCCAGTTGCCGGGCCTCCGGCGAGCCATTCAGCGATGCCAGCTTTTGCAGCAGTTCGGCGACACGCAGGCGCTGCGCCGCGATGCCCGCTTCGCTCGCCTGGTCCGCGTACAGCAGTTGCCCGGCCAGTCTGTCGCCGATCGAAGCCGTCAATTGCTGGACGAGTTGGCGAGCCTGCGCTTTGTGCTGGTCAAGGGCCAGGCGCATTCCCAGGCCATATTCCGCGTTGTCTTCGAACAACGAATTGCTCCAGGCCGGGCCGCGTCCTTCCCGATTGGCGCAGTACGGCGTGGTGGGAAGATTGCCGCCATAGATCGACGAGCAGCCCGTGGCGTTGGCAATGAGCAGCCGATCGCCCAGGAGTTGGGTCAGCAGTTTGATGTAGGGCGTTTCACCGCAGCCGCCGCAGGCGCCGGAGTACTCAAACAGCGGTTGGAAGAACTGAGAGCCCTTGACGTCCACGCGCACTTTGCTGCGATCGATTTCGGGCAGATCGAGGAAGAAGCGGTAGTTCGCGGCCTCGCTTTGCCGCAACGGCGCTTGCGCCGCCAGGTTGAGGGCCTTTCGCTTTGGGGTGGACTTGTCCCTGGCTGGGCAGACGGCGATGCACAGACCACAGCCGGTGCAATCTTCCGGCGCCACCTGGATGGTATATTTCATGCCGCGAAAATCCGGCGCGTTGTAATCCATCGAAGCGAATCCCGCCGGCGCCCCGGCCAGGCTTTCGGCGCCATACACCTTGGCCCGGATCGCCGCATGCGGGCAGGAAAATGCGCACTTGTTGCATTGAATGCACAGCTCCGGCACCCACACGGGAATCTCGACGGCGATGTTGCGTTTTTCCCAACGCGATGTGCCGACCGGCCAGGTCCCATCGACCGGCAAAGCGCTTACCGGGAGAAGTTCTCCCCGGCCGGCCAGCATCATCGCCGTCACGTTTTTCACAAAATCGGGCGCCTCGTCCGGCACGATCGGCGGGAGAGGCTTTCCGTCGTTCACGTCCGCTGGAACCGTCAATTCGTGAAGGTGCGCCAACGTCCCCTCCACCGCGGCGAAGTTCCTCCGCACGATCTCCTCACCCTTTTTCGCATAGGTCTTTTTGATCGCCTTCTTGATCTGCTCGATCGCCTGCTCGCGCGGGAGCACGCCGCTGATGGCGAAGAAACAGGTCTGCATGACCGTGTTGATGCGCGCTCCCATGCCCGCGTCGCGGGCGGCATGGTAAGCGTCGATGACGTAGACCTTCAGTTTCTTTTGAACGATCTGCTGTTGGACTTCCCGCGGCAAATTGCCCCATACCGCATCCGTTTTGAACGGTGCGTTCAGCAGGAGAACGGCGCCTGGACGGGCGATGCCCACGATGTCGAATTTTTCGAGAAAGGTGAACTGATGGCAGGCGACGAAATTGGCCTGGCGGATCAGGTACGCCGAGCGGATCGGACGCGGGCCGAACCGCAGATGGCTGATGGTGATCGCGCCGGACTTTTTGGAATCGTAGACGAAATATCCCTGGGTGTGGAAGTCGGTCTCTTCGCTGATGATCTTGATGGAGTTCTTGTTGGCCCCGACCGTGCCGTCGGCGCCAAGCCCGAAGAAGACGGCGCGGAAGACGTCGTCCGGCTCGATATCGAAATCGTCGGGCACGGGCAGCGACAATCGGGTCACGTCGTCGTTGATCCCCACGGTGAACCGCGTTTTGGGACGCGGCTTTGTCAGTTCGTCGAACACGGCCTTAACCATCGCCGGGGTGAACTCGTGCGATGACAGTCCATAGCGGCCGCCAATGATCCGCGGCTGCTGAGCGAATCGCGGCGATTCGGCGGTCTGGCCATCCTGGAACGCGGCGACAACGTCGAGAAACAGCGGTTCGCCGATGCCGCCCGGCTCCTTGGTCCGATCCAGCACGGCGATGGAGCGGACGCTCGCCGGAAGGGCGTCGAGGAATCGGTCCACCGCGAACGGCCGATACAGGCGCACCTTGAGCACACCGACCTCTTGGCCGTCCTGGACGAGTTTGTCCACTGTTTCGTGGACTGTTTCCGCGCCGGAGCCCATGATGACGATCACGCGCTTGGCCTGGGGATGACCCACGTAATCAAACAGGCGGTATTTGCGCCCGGCGATCCCCGCGAAACGGTCCATCACCTTCTGGACGACATCCGGACAGGCGAGATAAAACGGATTGGCGGCCTCGCGGGCCTGGAAGAAGGTGTCGGGGTTCTGGGCCGTTCCCCGGAGCACCGGGCGGTCGGGCGTGAGGGCGCGCCGGCGGTGGGCGGCGATTGCGTCCGCGTCGATCATCGCTCGCAGGTCGTCGTCGCCGAGCAGGGCGATCTTGGCGATCTCATGGGACGTGCGGAACCCGTCGAAAAAATGAAGGAAAGGCACGCGGCATTCGAGCGTCGCCGCATGCGAAATGCAGGCCAGATCGTGCGCTTCCTGGACTCCGCCGGAGCAGAGCATGGCAAAGCCGGTCTGCCGGCAAGCCATCACGTCCGAGTGATCTCCGAAGATCGACAGCGCGTGCGTGGCCAGCGATCGCGCTGTCACGTGCATGGCAAATGCCGTCAGCTCTCCGGCAATCTTGTACATGTTGGGGACCATCAGCAGCAGGCCCTGCGATGCGGTGAAGGTGGTGGCGAGCGCGCCGGCCTGCAAGGCCCCATGAATCGCGCCGGCGGCGCCGGCCTCCGATTGCATTTCGACCACTCGCGGCACCATGCCCCAGATGTTGGTCCGCTTTTGCGCCGACCATTCGTCCGAGTATTCCCCCATCGCCGAGGACGGGGTGATCGGATAGATCGCGATCACTTCGCTCAATCGATGCGATACCGACGCCACCGCTTCGTTGGCTTCCAGCGCGACAATGTTCCATTTGACTGATTCCATCCCCGTAAATCTCGTCAAACTCGGGGCAAACCACCATCGGACCAACAGACGATTTGGGCGTAGGTGCTTTCCCCTACAAGGCAAACCGGCCTTTCTCTAGGCGGCGCAGCGCCGATAGGTTCTTAGAATCTCGAAAGATGAACGACACCTCGCAAATGCTCGCCCCACCGCAGGTTTCGCACGCCGAAACGCTGGTGCGGCGCCGCTGGCGCATCACCGGCCGCGTCCAGGGGGTGGGGTTTCGACCGTTCATCTACCGGTTGGCGACGCAGATGCACGTCCGCGGCGCGGTCTGGAACGACGAAGCAGGCGTGGTTGTGGAAGGACAAGGCACACGACGGCAACTTCAGGAGTTTGCCATTGCGATTTGGGCCGAAGCGCCCGCGCCGGCCGTGATACGCGAAATTGACGAACAAGAAGTCTTGCTGGGATCGGTGGAACCGACGTTTGAAATCCGCCATAGTTCCAGCGCGGCAAGCGGCACGGCCGAGATCGCCGCGGACCTGGCGGTATGCGGGAAATGCCTGGCGGAGATTCGCGACGCCGCCGACCAAAGACGCCATGGATACGCGCTAACCAACTGCACGAATTGCGGCCCGCGTTTCAGCATCATCCGTGCGATTCCCTACGACCGGCCCAATACCACGATGGCGCGGTTTGCCATGTGCCGGCAATGTCATGAGGAATATGAGAACCCCGCGGACCGGCGGTTCCATGCCCAGCCAACGGCCTGCCGTCAATGTGGGCCGCAATTGGAACTCGTCGATTCCCGCGGAGCCCCCATTGGGGGAGACCCCGTCGAGCAAGCGGTTCGCCTGCTGGTGCGGGGGAAAATCGTCGCGATCAAAGGGATCGGCGGCTTTCATCTGGCGGTCCGGGCGGACGACCAGGACGTGGTGGGGCGTTTGCGCCGGCTCAAGAATCGGCCGGCCAAACCGTTTGCCCTGATGTGCGCGTCGTTGGAAGCGATGAAAAAACTGGTGACGCCAGGCCAGCGTGGAGCGGAACTGGCCTCGTCACCAGCCGCACCGATTGTGTTGGCGCGGCGAGTCCGCGGGGCGCCGATCGCCGATGCCGTTGCCCCCGGAAACCATCGTCTGGGCGTCATGCTCGCCTACACGCCGCTTCACCACCTGATTTTCGACGCGATTCGAGCCTTTGACGTGCCCGCGCTGGTAATGACCAGCGGGAACGACGTCGATGAGCCGCTCGTTTTTTCCGATGCGGAGGCGGTCTCTCGTCTGGGAGATTTGGCCGACGCCATTCTGCGGCACAATCGGCCGATCCAGCGCGCCGTGGATGATTCGGTCGTCCTTGACGCCGCGCCGGCGCCCATTTTCGTGCGTCGATCCCGCGGTTACGTCCCGGAGCCGTTGCTTCTTCCCCAGGCCTGCGCCCCGACTCCCGGCCTGGCGGTTGGCGCGGAACTGAAGAGCACGGTGGCAACCTGCCGCGATCGTCAGGTCGTGCTCAGCCAGCATCTGGGGAACCTCACGCAGGCGAGCACGTTCAGGGCGTTCACGCGGGCCATCTCGGATTTGTTCGATCTGGTCGGAATTACGCCGAAGTGGATCGCGCACGATCTCCATCCGGCTTATCTGAGCACGCAACATGCGAAGAAACTGGCGAGTCAATGGGGTGTGCCGCTAATCCCGGTGCAACACCATCATGCCCATGCCGCCGGCGTACTGGCGGAGCACACAATCAACGGGCCGGCGTTGGCCGTGGTATGCGATGGGACAGGTTATGGAACGGATGGCGGCATCTGGGGCGGGGAGTTATTGGCGGTCGAGCTGACCGATTTCCGCCGACTGGGACGTTTGCGGCCGATGCCGTTGCCCGGCGGGGATGCGGCGGCCAGGCAGCCGTGGCGCAGTGCGCTGGCATTGCTTTATGCCGCTTTCGGTGAAGATTTCAACGAGTTGCCGATTTGCCGGGAAATGGCGGATAAGACCGAGGTTGAATTCGTGCGGGAGATGCTCGTCAGCGGCGCCGGGTGCGTCGATAGCAGTTCAACCGGTCGGGTCTTCGACGGGATCGCCGCGCTGCTGGGGATTTGCAAAGAGAATCGCTTCGACGCCGAGGCGCCGGCCGCACTCGAGGCCGCCGCGGCGCAATTCGTGCGATCGCCGCATGCCGGGGATGACGGCTTCACGATTTGCCAAGCCGGCGGACTGATCGAGATCGACCTTTCGCCATTCGTGCGGAAGATCGCGCGGGAAGAAGCGAAGAGCGTCCCGGCCGGTCATTGGGCGCTGCTGTTCCACGAAACGCTGGCGGCGGCCTGGGCGGCCGCAGTCGCCACGGCGGCGGATTCAACGGGGCTGAATGACGTCGTGTTAAGCGGTGGGGTGTTCTGCAACGAATTGTTCTCCGATCTGCTGGGCAAACGCCTGGAGGGCCAGGGTTTTCGAGTGCTCCGCCACAAGCAGGCGCCGCCCAATGACGGTGGAATTGCCTTTGGCCAGGCGGTAGTGGCGGCGGGCCGCTTGGCCAAAGGTCTTCCGCGCAATTGAGGTGAACTATGTGCTTAGCCGTTCCCGCAAAATTGATCGAATGCCAAGGAACCAATGCCACTGCCGACCTGCACGGCAACCGCGTGCAAATCAGCACCCTGCTGTTGCCAAATTGCAAGCAGGGCGATTGGGTGCTTCTGCACGCCGGCTTTGCGATTCAGGCGCTGGACGAGCGGGAGGCGCAGGAAACCTGGGCCGTGGTCAACGATCTTCGAAAAGCCGGAGCCGACCCATGAACCTTGCCCCCGCATTTGAAACGCCCAGAGCGACGGAAGAATCGTTGCGCCGGCTGCGCGATGCGGCGGCCACTCTTGGCCGCCCGATGAAATTTATGGAAGTGTGCGGCACGCACACGATGAGCGCTTTCCGCTCCGGCCTCCATAGCCTGATGCCGATTAACGTGACGCTGTTGAGCGGTCCGGGTTGCCCGGTCTGCGTGACCAGCCAGGGCGACATCGATCAACTGATCGAGTTGGCGCGCCGGCCGGGGATCACGCTTTGCACCTACGGCGACATGCTGCGGGTCATGGGTTCCGACGGGAGCCTGGAACAGGCCCGTGCTGAAGGCGCGGACGTCCGCATCGTGTATTCGTCGCTGGACGCGGTTGAACTGGCGGCGGCGGATCGGCGGCGCAACGTCGTTTTCGCCGCCGTGGGATTTGAGACAACGACGCCCGCTTCGGCCGCGGCGGTGGAGCAAGCCCAGCGGCTGGGGCTGGAGAACTTCTCGATCCTGGCGAGTCACAAGCTGATTATCCCGGCGATGCGGGCGCTGCTGGAGAGCGGCGACGTGCGGGTTGACGGATTCATGTGTCCCGGACACGTTTCGGTGATCATCGGAGCGGCGGCATTCGAGCCGATCGTTCGCGAATACCACAAGCCGTGCGTGATCGCCGGATTTGAAGGCCCCCAGATTGCCGCCGCGCTGGCGCGTCTCACCGAACTGGTGTCCCAAGGCCGCGCGGCGTTGGAAAACCTCTACTCCCAAGCCGTCACCGAAGAAGGCAACCTTGCCGCCCAAGCGATCATCAACCGGGTCTTCATGCCGGCCGACTGGCACTGGCGGGGACTGGGCGAGCTCAAGGGCAGTGGGCTTACGCTTCGGCCCGAATATGCGCGATACGACGCACGCGTACTTTTTTCGCTGGGCACACCCCAGGGCAAGGAAATTCCCGGTTGCCGTTGCGGCGAGGTCATCACGGGGCGCGTGACGCCGATCGAGTGCAAATTGTTCGGCACTGCCTGCACGCCTGTGCGGGCGCTCGGCCCGTGCATGGTGAGTTCCGAGGGCACCTGCCAGGCGTGGTTCAAATATAAACGTCTTAATAAGACCGGCAAAGCGCGGAGTGTGGCCCGTGATTGACTTTTACGATACCAAAACGTCGGGCGTGAATCAGGCCGCGGGCCAGCGAATCAGCCTCGCCCATGGCGGCGGCGGCCAGTTGACCGACGAGCTGGTCGCTTCGTGCGTTCTTCCGCGTCTGGACAACTGCGTCTTGAGCCAATTGCTGGATTCAGCGCTGTTTCGCGGCGCGGAGCGATTGGCGCTCACGATAGACAGCTACGTCGTTAAACCGCTGAAATTTCCGGGCGGCGACATTGGCCGATTGGCGATCTGCGGGACCGTGAATGACTTGGCCGTCTGTGGAGCCACGCCGTTGGCGATAGCCCTCAGTTTGATTTTGACGGAAGGGTTGGAGCGGCGGGTGCTTGAGGAAGTCATGGATTCGCTCGCGGCCGCCGCACTTGAGGCCAAGGTTAGCATCGTGACCGGCGACACGAAAGTCGTGGGCCGCGGCCAGGGCGATGGGATCTACATCACCACCGCCGGCGTGGGAGCGGCCGGGAAACACAAGCTGCATCCGGATGAGGTTCGTCCCGGCGACGCGTTGATCGTCAGCGGCCCCATCGCCGATCACGGCATGGCCGTGATGCTCGCCCGCGAAATGCCGCAGGTGCAGAGCGTGCTCAAGAGCGATGTCGCCCCGCTGAACGAGATGATCGAGCGGCTGCTGGAGCGCGTGCCGGGCGTGGTGTTCCTGCGCGATCCAACCCGCGGCGGACTGTCCGGCGTGGTGGCGGACCTTGCCAATCGCACCGGTCTGCACATCACGCTCGAAGAACAGGAGATCCCCATCCGTCCGGAGACGTGGCATGCGGCGGACATGCTGGGTGTGGACCCGCTGGACGTGGCCAATGAAGGAAAGGTCCTGGCCGTCGTCCGTCCGGACGCCGCTGAGGCGGCGCTGGCCGCGTTGCACCGGGACGTGCATGGCAAGGACGCGCGGATCATCGGCCAGGTGGACGACGGGCGCGACGGCGTGTGCGAGTTGCACACCAAGATGGGCGGCCGACGCGTTTTGCAGAAGCCTTACGGAGAACAGTTGCCGCGGATTTGTTAACCGCGGGGAAAGGCGGCAAAAAGCCAATGATTCCTGCTCCGAAACAAGTACGGACCATGCCGTCGAAAGACAAGCGGTGGCTGATCGTGGATGCCACGATGCGGCGTTATGGATACGCCGGCAATTCGCTGATCGAGACCCTGCACGTCGCGCAGGAGTCGTTTGCGTATCTCGACGAGGATGCGCTGCGATTCGTGGCCACCTCGCTGAGCCTTCCGTTGAGCAAAGTGTATGGGGTGGCGACGTTCTACCACCATTTCACGCTGAAGCCCCAAGGCGAGCATACCTGTGTGATCTGCATGGGAACGGCGTGCTACATCAAGGGGGCGGCCGAGTTGCTGACGGCACTGGAAAACGCGCACCACGTCAAGGACGGCCAAACGACGGAGGATAAGAAGCTATCGGTGTTGACCGCGCGGTGTCTCGGCTCGTGCGGCCTGGCCCCCGCGGCCGTGTTCGACGGGGAAGTCGCCGGAAAGCTCAGCAGCGCAGAGTTGCTGGCTCGTGTTGCAAAGCAGGTGGGAAATGACCGCTGAAGAACTCGACAAAATCGCGGAAGACGAAAGGGAGTCGAGCCGGAACTGCCGGCATAGGCTGCACGTCTGCATGGCGGCCGGATGCCTGTCGCTGCATAGCGACCAGGTAAAGAATTCGCTGGAGGCGCAGATCAAG
>JBEKXM010000092.1:0-11137 GCA_049512115.1 Tepidisphaeraceae bacterium
CGAGTTGATCGCCTTTCCCTCGCAGCTCGCAACTCGCAACTCTACAATTCACCCATGCCCCTGGTCTCCGACCGATGCATCTGCCTGCGAAAGACTGAGTACAGCGAAAGCTCGCAGATTCTTACGCTCATCGCACGCGGACAGGGCATCGTTCGCGTCATGGCCAAGGGAGCGCACCGGCGAACCAAGGCCGGGGCGAGCCGGTTCGACGGCGGGATCGATCTGCTGGACCTCGGCCATGCGGTACTCTCCGCCGATGCGTCGCGCGATCTGGCGCTGCTCATGGATTGGACGCTCCAGGACGGGCATCTGGAACTGCGCCGCAGTCTGCGCGGGCTCTATCAGGCGATCTATGCGGCCGAGTTGGTATCCCTCCTGCTTGAGGAACACGATCCCCATCCGGAAGTCTTCGATAGCCTGCAACACGTCCTAACGGATTTGGGCACGGCGACGCTTGAAGAGTCATTCCTGGCGTTCCAACTGGATTTGCTGCGCCAGGCCGGCTTCATGCCGGAATTCGGCGTCTGCGTAAGCTGCGGCAACCGCGTGGGCGATCGGGACGGCGTCTATTTTTCACCCTCGCGCGGCGGCGTGGTCTGCCTGAATTGCCACCCCGCCTTCGCCGATCGATTGTCTCTGGATATCCGCCTTCTGCGACTCTTGCGGTTGATTCAACCCCCCACCGCCGACGGACCGGCCCGCCGCCTGCCACGTTTGACCCGGCACCAGACCGATCCCGTGAATCATCTCCTTGCCGAGCATATCGAACACGCCGTGGGCCAACGGCCAAGAACGGCAGCCTACGTTTTGGCAAGACGAGGCGCGCCGGCCGGCCAACCTCATTCTCCACGTCCCCCTTTGCCTCCTGCGACCTTAATGCGTGGCTCCAACTCCGATGGTAGGAGTTAATGGAGCACTTTGAGGAACAGCCTGGATCGCGAGAAAGTGGTTGACCAGAGCGAAGTTCCGCTTGGAAACCGTGTCGTCGCCGTCGATGTAATAGCAGTTGCCGTCACATCTGGCGCTGACAAATGCATTTGCCGGAGGCGGTTTGCTGGCATCCTGATAAAACACGATCATGTAATGCCGATACCGATCACCCCGCTCCGGGTAGTCATTTCTTTCGCAATAGTCCTGAAGGCCCAGATAGGACTGATTCGGTTGCGTATTGGCGGGCGGTAAGTCATCCGGTGGGCAGTCGGGTGGTGGCCATATCCAAGGCTTCTCATACTGTGACGGATCCCCATAAGATGGTTCATGTTGCCGCCCGGTACGATGCGAAGAATCGAAGATATAGAAGTCCCTCGTGATCCCTCCCTTACAATCCGCATTAAACTTTTCAATCATGGAGCGGATATTTTCAATCTCCGATTGAGCCCCAACTTCTTTGCTGTCCACCTGTATGAATGTGACCAGGTCCCAGGCCAGATCCGGCTGGGTGAGCTCGCGGAGAATGCCGAGCGCGGAGCGCATCCTGAGAGTCGGCATTTGCTGATAGGGGCGCAACTTCGGCGGATACTTTGATTGGTGCATTGGGATTTGCAAGGTGGAGGATACGTCATTCGCGCTCACGTTGTAAGCGGCATTATCATCCGACGGTGCAGTTGTTGCAGGATCCAATCCCGGTTGGGTTGCCTCGTCCTTTGGGCCCCATTGTGTTATTTCCTTTTTCACGGCCTCGGCTGGTTGTGTTGTTAGGTAATACTCCGCCTTGGTCGTTTCCACCTCCTTCTTGTCCCACCGCGATGAACGCGGCGCCGTGCGCAACTCAATGCAATAATCATGCTCTTGAACATCAAGGGGCTGCGCCGGCCCGTAAATCTCCCATAGCCTGTGCCATAGGTCCCTGGCACGTTGAGTAACGTTTCGATCAAGTTCCTGTCTATTGTTACGTAACGCCCCAATCATAAAATAGAGCTTCAGCGAGTCGTTCCCACCGGGTGAAGCCGGATCGGCATGCACTGGCACGATCTCCAGCGCGTTATAGCTGGCCAGAAAAATAATGGCATCCAGGGCCTCGTAATAATCCTTGTCGGCCGGAGTGAGGCGCGTGACCGCGAACTCCAACACCGCACTCACCGGCCATTGCGAGTCGATCATCGCGGAAATCGAGTCGACGCTGATGGGCGCTGATATTTGCGCAAACAATGGCTGGCCCGAAAGCGGCAAATATCGAATCGTCGGCGTCTCCAGATACTGCATCGTGCCGCCGAGCAGATAATCATGTCCCGGCCAATACGCAATGCCGCCGCTCGTCACGGCTCGCCCCTGGGGAAAATTGAACCCGCCGTTCACCGATCCCTGGAATTGCAGCGCGACGTCGACTTCCGAAACATCCAGGAAGAGCGCGGATTCGTGACAATGTACCCGCACCAGATTCAGGAAATTCTGGTCCTTGGCGGTTTGACGGATCACTTCGTTATAATCCGGCCGGCTCTGCTGTAGTGCCGACGGCCCCACGAAATCGCAGCCGACAAGCAGCGATCCAATCGCCACCAGGCAACCGACGATTATGTACCATCCGGTATGTATTCGACTGAACTGAATTCGGATTCGACGATCGACTTGGTCCGCCAGTTTTGGTTCTTGAGCCATAACCACTTCCCTCGCCTTGAGATGCTTAGGAGGGTGGTCAATATCGGCTCAATCAGCGGTTAGAACAAGAATTGGCCCAATTCGCGCCAGGGCAAGCGCCCCCGTCATTTCAATGTGACAGTTTTTAGAGATTTGCGGCTAACCACCCGCGCCACATTCAGTTCATCCAACAGGCAAAATCAGGTAGTGGGCTACTTTCGCAATCCAAAGCCCTGGGAGCTTGCTCCCTGGGAATGCCAAATCGCTTCACCATTCAAATCGACCCACTACCCAACATCAGTGTCGCTCATGGCTCGCTTTTCGCCTCCGTGCAAGAAGCATTAGCGATCCGCCCAATAGCACGCCGATCGATCCAGGCTCTGGCACGTTCGAGATACTCATGGGGATAAAGACCAATTGGTCTTGCACGCTGGGATCGGTCAAGAGCGCGACTTGCGATTCCGGAAGAGAATTGCCCACGTCATTCTGAATCGCAGTGAGGTAGCTTTGCGCCGCGGCGGTGACGCCGGCGGGGTTCTGGTCATTCGCCGGATCGACCCACATACGCTCGCCCGCGTCATTGGGGTCATTTGGAGCTAGCGTATAGTCGTCATCGAACGCCAGCTTCCACAGCGCCAACTGAAAGGCTTCGTTGCCATTCACATCGGTCGGGCCGGGGTAGAAGCTGCCGAAGAGCTTTTCGATGTTTGCCGTACGCGTGTTATCAAATACAACCGGACCAGTTCCGGGGCCCGGATTCGTCTGCGGATATGGAGGGTTCTGGGTCGGGGAAAGCAGTTCGACGTCCGAAAAAGATGAGATACCTGGAACGTAAATGTCCTGCCCGACCTCGGCGCAGAAGGCGCGGAAGGTATTTGGAATGATGGTATCGACGCCCGGGCCGGGAGTGTCCGTGCGGGTGGCATCAAGGATCGCCGCGCTGGCGCCGCCCGTTTCTCCCGTTGGGAAGGTCGAATCAAAGTAGACGAATTGGATTCCATACGGAATCGTGAAGTTGGCCGTGATCGTACCGCCCTTTGTGGGCGCGGCGATCAAAACAATGCCAATGAGAGAGGTGAATAGGGCGCCACGTTGCATAAACCTTCCTCCTTATCGATAGCGGCTCAAGCTTCTGCCGAAGCCTCTTGTCATCACAACTTCAGAATTTCCCTTGAGATAACGCTCTCATTCCCAGGCAAAAAACACGCTAAAGACCCACCCAAAAACCACTGGGATGAGCATAAAGATTCCCGACCACGGACGGTTTACGAAGTATATCACGGCAAATTCCTTATGCAAGTTATTTTATATATCGAGAACATGGAATTTCACTGTGGAAGCCTGGGATGGCCGCAAAACGGTCATCAACAGACGCAAATAAGGAAATGCAGTGGCGGTGAGGAAACTATCTCAACTTCCGAAAAAGTCTTCTATGTATTCCACGTCAATGGGCTTCTACGCCGCTTTCCCCGCAGCGGTCAGCATGTTGATGCCGGCCAACAACGCGTTGTTCTCGTGGCTGTGCCCGATCGTGATGCGGATTTTGTCTTGAAGCCCGGGAAGATCGAAATAGCGAACCAGAATTCCCTGCTCTTTCAGCCCGAGATACATCTCCTTGCCCCGACCGGAAGGAACGACCGCCAGGATGAAATTGGCCTGACTGGGCAGCACCGTCCAGCCGAGTTGCGTCAACTCGGCGCTGATGCGCGTGCGCTCGGCCTTGATGTTTTCCCATGTGCCGCGGGCGTGGGATTGGTCTTCTATCGCCGCCGTGGCCGCCACGATCGACAGGGCATCGCAGTTGTAGCTGTCTTTGACCTTCATCATCTGCGCGATCACCGCCGGCTGCGCGATGGCGTACCCGAACCGCAGCCCCGCCAGCGAATACGCCTTGCTCAACGTGCGCACGACAACCACGTTGGGAAACTGCTGCACCAGCGCCATGCAATTGTCGTCCGCGAAGTCGGCGTAGGCTTCGTCCACCAATAACAGGCCGGGAAAATTCTTCGCCAGCTCGGCAACCTTCAGCCGGGAAACGAATGTCCCGCTGGGCGCGTTTGGGTTGGCCAGATAAATCGCCTGCGCCGAGCTGTTGGCCAGGGCTTCAACCGGCAACGACCAGTCCCGGCCCCACGGAACCGCCAGCGCCTTCGCCTCCTCCAATCTCGCCAACACCGGATACAGCGAATACGTCGGATCGGGAAACGCCAGAATCCCCCGCGGCCCGACGAAGCACCGCGTCGCGATCGTCAGGATCTCGTCGCTCCCGTTGCCCGCGATGATGTGATGACGGGTCACCCCGTGGAGTTTTGCGGCGGCGTCGCGGAACAGATCGGCCATCGGATTCGGGTATCGCCGCAGCATTTCCCCGCTCACCCCCGCCAACGCCTGCATCACCCGCTCGCTCGGCGGATACGGATTCTCATTGGTATTCAATTTGACGACGCGCTGCCCCGCCTCCGGCTGTTCGCCCGGCGCGTATCCTTCCATCTCCCGCACGACCGATCGCACGAATGGCGGACTCATGCCCGCGGATTATAAGCGACGCCGACGATTTGGAAATGTCATCGCGCGAGCAGAGATTCGATGGTCGTGCATTCCCCGCCCCGGGCCTGCGCCAGATATCCGAAATAACGCTCCAGCGCATGGATCAGGCAACCGTCCAACTGGCCCTTCTCTTCCTCAATCCGATGAAGGTGCAATTTCATCGCCGCCAGCTCGCGAAGAAACCTGCCCGACCCGGCGAACATCGTGCCCGGCACGAACTGCCCCTTGGTCCGGCGCTCCTGCCCATCAAGCAGCAACTTCAACCAATGCCGATTGGTTCGGAAATGATCCTGAAGGTCGCGGTATTCCACCCCGTAAATGCACGCCCGGCCCGCGTCGATCCGTTCAAACAGCGCATCCGTCATTCGCTTCTCCCCGATCAGCGTTTCGACGTTCATCCAAAACCAATCCCCGCCGTAGGAAAGATGCGACGATCGCTTGGTGTGAACCTTCACAAAATGATCGTAGGGCGACAATTCCACGAACGCCGCGACCAACAGAAACGAAAAAACGTCCCGGCCCACGTTGGGAACCAGAAAACAAACCGACCTGCCCGCATCGAACCGGGCGAGAAACTCATCGCCTATCGCCCGGATCGGCGTTGTTAGCACCAAATCGTAGTCATTGAAATTTTGCAACTTGTCGAAAATCCGCGTCGCCTCCTTCTCGTAGAAACCGTGGATGACGATCAGCTTCCGGTTCCCGCTGCCGACCCGCACCGGCCCCCCGGCCATCGGCAAACTGTTTCCCTCACCCTCGCCGCCATAGAACGGAATGGAAATCTCCAGCAAGTTCGCCCGTTGCGGATCGCGCGTAACCCGGAAGTCGCTCGGCCGAAGAAGAATCCCCGACGGCCGATTGGCCGCCATCAGCGGCCAAAGCATTCGACTGCGCTTATAAAACCGATGAGCCTTGAGCAAGAGCGTGACCGGCTCGTATTCCAGCGCGTACGCGATCGCCTTATGACGCTGCTCATTTTTCGGCCAGAACCATTCGCGCCCCCGCCCTGGGCCGCGCATCCGGATGTCTTTCACGTAATTCAGCAAATCCACGGACATGATTGAATCTTTCTCACGGGCCGCAACTTTAGCCGCCACCCATTGGAAAGACCAACTACAATGCCGATGATCGGTTAAGCTAAAGGTCGTGACGATATGAATGTCTTGATTCCGATTGCGGCGATGGCCGGAACAGTGGCGGGTATGCTCCTTGTCGGCGCGGCGATATTGCACCTGATTCCACGGATGGGCGGCATGGGCCGCCGCATTTCCGCGGCCCTGTGCCACGCGCCGGCGCTGGACTGGGTGATCATTTATTTCACCGTCCTGCCGCTGATCGCCGGCCCGGTGATCGCCGGCTGGCGCGGATTTATCGGCGCCATCGTCGGACAGGTCGCCGGCGTACTGATCTGGACCGCCCTGCACGAGCTGGCCCATCGCCGGGACGTTCGCGGGCCGCGGATCGTCCGGGTCATCAATCGAATCATCGGCCCGTGGCGAAACCACGCCGCACTCTGGCTCACCGCAATCGTCACGCCTGGATTCTGTCTCGTGCGATTGGCGGAGCTGCTCCTCTATCCCCCGATTCGCTGGCTCACGGGATTTCCCAGTTATCCGCAGGCCGAATGGGTGAACGTTTCCCGCCACAAATTCAGCGGACTTGTCGGCCACGATCTCATCTGGTGTCTCTACTGCGATTGGATGACCGGCGTATGGTCGCTCGCCTCCGAGATGCTTCGCAACGTCGAATCGTTCTGGTGCCCGATCCGTTTCGACAGCGCCAAGAAGTGCGACCACTGCTCCGTCGATTTCCCCGACGTCAACCACGGCTGGGTCCCCGCCGATGGCAACATGGCCCAGGTCGTGAAGGTCCTGGAAGACTCCCACGCCGGCAGCACCCACGCCTGGTTCGGCCACCCCGTTCGCCTCACCGTTCGCGGCAAGGGAATCAGACCGCAGACCCCCGATCATTGAAACGAATCGGATCGGGGCGGGGCCTGAACCGGATGCGACAGAATGCGACAAAATGCGACACCTTTAGCGATTTGATAAGTGCATGCTAACTTTTCGTCCACTCATATCTGCTTATGTCATAATCGCTTATGGCAACGTATGGAGAAATCTGCTTATTTGAGACGGGAAATGTGTCTCACCGGGCTCAACAGGGATGGCGTGGTGAAATCGGTGTTTTGTGGGCGGCGGGTAATCAGTCGGGCAATCCTTCAACGTCAAAGGGACGGAGGAAGGCCTCACCAAATGATAGTGTGACGAAAGTCTTCGGGGGCTCAGGGAGCATTCGACTCCTCTGGCGGTGATTCGGCATCCCGGCTCGGCTTCGCAGCTTCGCGGCCCAGCACAAACCATCGCTCCAGCGCTTCGACAAGCTGCTGGCGGAGACGATCATCGCCAGTGCGGCTTTCGGCCAATTCCTGGAAACGAGCGCGGGCCTTTTCGATGCGGACGTTCACCCGATCGAGCATTCTGACGCACGCTTCAAACGTCGCCGGCATTCTCGCGTCCCCGTTAATGCCAAGATTCGCTAGGCGCTCAACAAGCTCCGCTTGCCCGCGTGATTGGCACTCGACGTGCGATTTGCGACCCCGCCCGAAATAGACGACGTTAGCCGAGTACATTGTGTCATCGGACAGAGCAGCCGGGTGTTCGTCGGGGATGTTCACGGATGAATCGGAATCGGGTTGCTGCGCTAACCATTCGGCCAAAGGCGCCACGTCTTCAAGCTCGGCCGCGTCCCAAATATCTGCGGCCAGATCGTGAACGCTGAATCTTTTGTTGTCCGATTTACTGCGCTGTTCCATCTTTTCAATTTCGACCACTCGGATTTCGCGGAAATGCCGGGCGGTCGCCTCGTACAGCCGCTCGATCAGTTCACCCCGTTCCTTGGAATCAGTCACACCCAGCAATTCAAAAACCGCTTCATCGAGAGCACGGCGGTCAGGCTGTTTTAGCTCCTCTGAAAGGATGATTGGCCCGGCCGCCAGTTTCCGCGCGCGATCGGGCGTGTGGCAATCCATCAACTGCTCTTCAACCAGTCGGCCGACATCGCGCTTACCCATGCGTTCTAAAGCATCGGCAAGGCGATTAGCAACCTCCACCGGCACGCCGCGAGGGTCGGGCACTTCCAGAAGATTAACGTCTACGACTTCGGTTTTTAGATTGCCTTCGGTTCCCGCAAATCGCCCATAGAATGTCTTGAACAAGCCCACAAGGGTTGAATTTAACACGGCCACGAACGCTTGTTGCTCCGTCGCGTTCAGTTTGTCTGATGCCATGTCATACAGGTTGCAGTTGCAGATGACTCGTTCCGGATTCGCGGGGACGATATGGCGGTACTGCTGGGCCTTCGGCCAGAACGCAAAGCCCGGCTTCACCAACCCCGTTAGGTCATACCAAGGATCGCGAGCCCTACACGTGGCCCGCTCCGGTACGGGTTTGCCCTTAGATCTTGCTGAGGCAAATGTTGCCGTCATTCCATAGCGAACGTAACGCCAAGCCCAAGGCGATTTCGTCTTGAGGTTGGCCATCGACTCGCCCACCAATACGACGACGCGGTCTAAGTCGCCAGCGCGTACGATGGGCCGATCCACCTTCATCAAGCTGTGAAGTTCGGGGGCCAGGTATTTGGCTTCGATGGGGTGGACGCTTCCGTCCCCGGCTTCAATGATTCGCAGCTTGCCTGACTCAACATCCTTGCGGGGCGCGCCGCCAGTGCCCTCACGGAAGGCACGGTCGGCCTCGTGCTTAGCCAGCATTTCGGCGGAAACATCTTTCGGCATAAAGAAGGCGTCGCAGCCACCTTTAACTCCGAAACGAACATCCGCGATTTCTCCAACTGTAACAAACCGCTTGCCAAAGCGGCGCATGATCTCGAAGTAGATGTCTGGCGCGCGAACATACCGCCCCCACTTGCCAGCCTTGTAGTCGCCGTTCTCTTTCTTCGCCGGAACCGGGGCCTGATCCGCTGCCGGTACTTCGTCGTCTTTGCCCTGACCGTTCTCGTATTCCTCCGCCAACTGCTCCAAGTCAGCATCGCCGAGGATGTGACCGGCGCGCACGCCGTCGTTCCACAGGTCTTGCTGCGTCTTGACGATGATGCGCAAATTGTCGTCTTGGCGGTCTGCGTTAGTATCCAGGATTTGCTTGCGCAGGGCCTCGATTGCGGTTTGCCTGGCGAACTCGTTCTCAGGCGTCGGAGCAACACCGATGATATCGGTAAGTCTGCGGGTAAAGCGAACAAACCGCACGAGGTTCGCCATGCGGGCAGATTCATCATCACAGCGTTGCAGGATCGCGACGCACGTCTTGACGCGGGCATCCTCAAACCACGGTTCGGCCGCACTCTCCATCACTGCCAGGATGCGGAAATGGCGAAGCATCCAGCCTTGCAGGGCGAAGCCGTACTCAACATCCATCCAACTTGAGCTTGTCAGAAAGCCAAAATAGCCATCGGGTTTCAACAGCCGCGCCGCCGCGGGCCAGAAATAACAATGCAGGTCGGCGCGTCCCGTAAGCCGCAGGCCGGGCCATGCATCGCTGCATATCAAACCAAATCGAGTCTTGTCTTTAGGATCGACCTTCTCTTGACGAACGTAGGGCGGATTACCGACAACTGCGTCGAGGGCCGGCAGAGTCACCGGCGTGTGCTCGTCGGGCTTTCCGGGTATGGGTATTTCGCAGAAGGGTTTTTTCGCCGATATGTCGAAAAAATTGCTTCGGACGATGCGCGGATAGTTGGCCTCATCGTTAATTTCACGTGCCGCCAAATTGAGCGTTGCCAAGTGGGCTGGATAGAGCGCGATGTCACAACCGAATAGTTCAGCGATCACGTCGAAATGGGAACGATGCGCATCGAGGTGGCGCTTCCGATAGTAGGCGCGGACAAGAAAACTTCCGGACCCGCAGGCCGGATCGAGAATAGTGTCGCTCGCCTTGTGCACGCAGAACGCGTTAATTAAATCCACCACGTCATCGCCGGTGAAATGCTGGCCATAGCGATGCCGCTCATCGGGACCGATGAGTTTTTGAAAGATGCGTCCCACTACGTCTGACGGGACGTTGTGGAAGTCCACTGATTCGATGCCGCGTAGCAGCCCGCGCCAAGCGTCCAAGGCGCTCTTCGGGTAGAAGACAAGCTCTGTGGCCCAATCGCGTGCTTCGGGCATCAGCAAGGGTTCATAGTCGCCACTGCGCTCGACGGCCCGCTTGAACAAGGAATTAAATGCGGCCAAGGCATCGTCGGGATTCTTGGCGGATGATTTCAATTCCAGTCGCGGCAAATCAGGGAAACGGGCGCGCAAGGCCTTGTAGAAAATCAGTCGGTTTGCCCAAACATAGGCCAGGGTCTTGGCCATATTGTCGATGGCCTTGATCCATTCTTCATGGGGGGCGCGAACAAAGGTCCAATCCTGGTCCGTCATCCACTGCTGGACGCGGTTGTCGAAGGGTTTGCTCTTGCCGCTGTTTTCCAGAATGTAGGCGCTGGCCAATTGGACAGGCCAATCCAAGTGACTTTCAAGAGATCGGATGAAGATGTCATCCGGGGGCATCGACCAATCGCGCCGCCGGCCGGAAATGATGTCGGCCAGATCGCGTAGCAGGTCGGGTAGAAAATACGTCTTCAGGAAACTGAGGTTTTCTTCGCGGGCGACTTCTTGCGCATTGGCGAGAGTGCGCTGCAATCGCCACAGGCGGACGCGGCGCTCGAACCACGGCCGATCCCAAAGGCTTCGGTCCCATAGTGCAAATTCGTTGACGTTCCAAGTGAAGAAATACTGGACGCGGGCATCGTCGGCCTTGGCGGCAGCGTCGGCCGTGACCGATTGGTTCATCGCCGATTGACCTTCGGGCGTGCCCGGCAGTTTCACTTCACCGCAGAGAACGATCTTTCCGTATTGATCGTAAAAGCGAAGGTCTTTGCGCTTTCGCCGGCCCGCGCCCGTACCGTAGCCTTCTACGCGCGCTTCCTTAAACGGGTAGATCGTCGGATTCTGAGCCTCAAG
>JBEKXM010000093.1:0-11122 GCA_049512115.1 Tepidisphaeraceae bacterium
GCTGAGCATTCTTGTCCTCCTCGCGGGGGTTTGGTTAAGCTACCTCCTCGTCGTCAGTCGGATCCTGGCCATACGAAACGCTGGACAGCAATGAAACAGACCGCTTCCGCCCGTTGGGTATGCATTCTATTCGCCACTTTTCTTTTGGTGACGGTGTTTCCATCGCTGGTCATGCTGGCCGACGATGCCGCCAGCCCCCCATGGGTGGCCCCCGCCCGCGCGGCGCGAAAGAAAAACCCCATCGCACCCGACGACAAATCCATCGCCGCCGGCAAGGCAGTCTACGTCGCTCAATGCCTGAAGTGTCACGGCGACGCCGGCAAGGGCGATGGCCCTTCGGCCAAGGACCTCACCCCCAGGCCGAAAGACCTTTCCGATCCAAAAATCGCCGGCCAATCCGACGGCGCTCTCTACTGGAAAATCACCACCGGGCGAAAACCGATGCCCACGTTTGAAAAGCTTATTTCCGAGGAGGATCGGTGGAACGTCATCAACTACGTTCGCACGTTGGCGCCGGCGCCAAGCACCCAGCCCGCTACCCAACCGGCCAACGGCCAATAGGTGAAGGAGCAACCATGTGCAGAGTTCTTCTCGGTATTTGTGTCGCGGGTCTGTTCCTCCTCTCGCCCGCTTGGGGGCAGGACAACGCCAACGATCAGCAGCCCGTCAGCCGCAAGGAATTCGAAGCACTCAAGAAAGACAACGCCGAGATGAAGCAGGAACTGGCGGACCTCAAGAAGCAGGAGGCCGATCAGGCCACCACCGCCGATCAGGACGCCCAGGATTATGACAAGCAGTTGAAGGCCATCCAGGACGCGGTCGATAAACAACATCCCGGCCTCGAGGGTCTGGTGATTGCCGGCGACGCCGCATTCGGTTTCGAGACACAAGTAAAGTCCGATTCCACCTTCTTCGCCGACGTAAGCCCCCTGATCCTTTGGCAGCCGACCGACTCCCATTTCCTGATCGAGGCAGCCTTCGATCTGGCCATCGGCGCTGATGGGACCACGCAAGACACGGAAAACGCGAGCCTGGGCGTCAATCTGGCGGACATCTCCTACGACGTCTGCGATTATTTTACGATCGGCGCCGGATTGTTCGCCGTGCCCTTTGGCCAGTTTCACAATCACTTTGATCCGCCCTGGGTCAACAAATTCCCCGATGATCCCCTCGCCTTCGACGCCATCGCGCCCGTTTCGGAAGTCGGCGCCTTCGCCAAGGGCGTCATTCCTTCGGGAACCACCCGCTGGACGTACGATGTGTACGTTGCCAACGGACCCAATCTCATCACCGATGATCCCAGCGCCGCCGGACAACTCAATTTCAACGACTACACGGACCTGAACGGCAACAAGGCCGTCGGCGGGCGCATCGGGTTCCTTCCCTTCTACGACATGGAAATGGGCTATTCGCTTCAGTATTCCATGCCGAACCCCGACGGCTTCAATAACGTTCACGCGTTCATGCAGGCCGTTGATTTCCACTTCAAGCCGATCGTCAAAGCCCTTGGCGGCCAGTTCGATTTCGCCGGAGAATGGATTTGGGCCAGCCTCACCCCGGTAACCTACGATCCCACCGGCGCCCTCGGCTTCGGTCCCCTCACCTTCAACAATTACCGCCAGGGCGGTTACCTCTCCTTGTGCTATCGTCCCACCGAGGTTGACAACAAAATCCTCCGCAATCTCGAATTCCTCTGCCGATTCGACAGCCTGCAAAGCCCGGTCAATTCCCCGGGCGGCGAACACGAATCACGCTGGACCCTGGGTATCGACTATTGGGTCACTCCCTATTGCGTCCTCAAAACCGCCTACGAAATCGATCAGAGACAGGTCGCCCAGGATCAGAACGACTTTATCTTTCAAGTCGGTATTGGACTTTAAAGCGGAGCTCCCATGCTGAATGTCAAAACCAAAACCAAAACTAAAACTAAAACTAAAACCAAGTTCCTTGTCGCTCTCGCCTTTGGCGGCGTCCTGGCAGGCATGGTGCTGTACGGCTGCAATTCCGACCAGAATACAAATCCTCCCGCCACCCAAAGTGTCGCCCCCGCGGCCCCGTCCGGCGGCTTCGCCCTGTTCGGCCCGCCGCCCAAAAAATCGGGCGTGCAACTCTGGTCGGAGAACTGCACACGCTGTCACAACGGCCGTCCGCCCGAAGAATTCAGCGCCGCCCAGTGGGAAGTTATCGTTCACCACATGCGCCTGCGCGCCAACCTGAGCGGTCCCGAAGCCCGCGAAATCGTCAAGTTCCTCCAAGCCAGCAGTTGACCGCCGGCACGTCATTGATTGAGGATATGCCGTGCCGACGATTGACAAACCAGCCACCCCGCTCCATCCGCCGGCCGGCAAAAAATTTCCAGGACCGCGCGGGCACTGGCTCAGAGGCTGCCTCCACCGCATGCGACGCGATCCGCTCGGGCTCTACTCCCAGTCCCGCCAGGACTACGGCGATTACGTCCGCCTCCGCGTCATTCCCGGCTTCCATTGTTACGTACTCACCCACCCCGACGCCGTCGAATATGTCCTTCACAAGCGGCACCAGAATTACCGCAAACCCGACATCTTCTATAACAGCGTCGGGCTGCTGGTCGGCAATGGCCTCTTTACCAACGAGGGCGAACCCTGGCGGAGCCAGCGGCAACTCGCCCAGCCCGCGTTCCACAGTCAGTACCTGACCCTCCTCGGCCCCCTCATGGTCCAAGCCGCCGAGGACTTCGTCCGCCAACACGAGGCGGATGCGGGCCAACCCATCGACATGGCCCACGGCATGATGAAGCTCGGCTTGCGCATCGCCAGCACCACGCTCTTCAGCGCGGACATCTCCGGCGACGCCGACGCCATCGGCAAGGCGTATCGCGCGGCCTTCGCCCACATCAGCCGCCGCCTCAATTCCCTGCAACTTCTGCCCAACTGGCTTCCCACAAAATCCAACCGTTCTTTCGCACAGGCCAAGAACGTGCTCGACCGTGCGGTGGGCGAGCTGATCGCCGCTCGCCGCGTTGATCCCAACGCGCCTCACGACCTGCTGACGATGCTCCTCAATGCCCGCGACGAGCGCACCGCCCAAACCATGCCCCAGCGACAACTCATGGATGAAGTGCTCACCCTGTTGACCGCCGGCCACGAAAACATCGGAGCCGCCTTGTCCTGGACCTGGTATCTGCTCGCAAAGCATCCCGATGTCCAGAATGACGTGTACGATGAAATCCGCGCCCAATTGCAGGGCCGCAGCCCGACCATCGACGACCTGCCGCGCCTCCCCCTGGTCAAATCCGTTTTCGAGGAGGCCATGCGCCTCTATCCCCCCGGCTGGGGCGAGCTTCGCCAGTCCATCTCCGCCGATGAAATTGATGGCTTCCCCATCCCGAAGAAAGCGATCATCATCCTCTGCCAGTGGGTGACCCATCGCCACCCCGATTTTTGGCCCGACCCCGAGCGCTTCAACCCCGCGCGCTTCCTACCCTCTTCGACCGCCAATCGCCATAGATTCGCCTACTTCCCCTTCGGCGGCGGCCCGCGCATCTGCATCGGCATGCAGTTCGCTCTGATCGAAGGCCCCCTGGTCCTGGCCACGATCCTTCAGCGCTACCGCGTACAACTGGTTTCCGATCACCCCGTCGAGCCCGACGCGACATTCACCCTGCGCCCCAAGCACGGCCTGAAAGTGATCCTTCAGCCGCGGCACCAAGGAGTTTCGTAAAGATCAGGGTATAATCTGTGGAGATCGAACTGGAGAGCGCAAAATGAATGTCAAGCTGAAGCCCGAAGTCCAGAAGTTCGTGGAAGAGCAGGTCAAGGCCGGCCGATTCGCCTCGCCAAGCGAAGTATTGGACGAGGCCATCAACCGGATGAAGACCGAAGGTGAACTTGAATTGGATGACGAAACCGTGGCGGCCATCCTCCGTGCGGAGCAGCAGCTTGACCGCGGAGAGGGAATTGAATTTGACCAGTTCAAGGCCGAAATGCACAAACGGATCGTGACCCAATAGCCGATGCCTGACGCCTATCGCGTCATCATCTCCCCCGAAGCAGCGGCCAATTTGCTCGCGCTTCACGCTTTTATCGCCCAGAACTCACCCGCGAATGCCGCAAAGATGGTCGACCGCATTCTCGCCGCCGTTGAAACGCTCAAGACCGTGCCACACCGAACGGTGCTTGAACATCAGAGTCCGAGGATTCAGCATCCAGTGCGATCCCTTCCCGTTTCTCCATACGTCGTGTTCTTTCGCGTGTTGAACGATGATCGCGTCGTCCGCATCCTCACGATTCGACACGGTGCCCGGCGACGGCCCCGGCGATTCGAATAATGGGCAGGGATTTGCCCGCGAGCGGTTCAGCCCGCGACAAACAACTCCCGCGCCTTGGCCAGCAACTGATCCTCGGTCAGATGATGTTCGTCCACGACTATCGAGCCGACCACTCGCTTGGCGATGTCCGGGTGATGGAGCTTCAGTTCGGCGAGCAACTGCTCCATGGCGCTGCTGGCGCCCGTGCCGGCGCCGAACATCAAAATCTGTTGGGCGCCGTGCAGCGTCTTGGCCACCGCTTCGTAAAAGCTCTTCTGCTCCGGTTTCCGCTGGCCGTTCGAATCGTCCTGGTTGTAGTGCAGGTCCCGGCCGAAGCCCAATGGGTCGTACGGCGCGATCCGCTGCGGGATCGACCCGTGCAATTCCGTACTGTATATCCGCGCCTCGCGATGATCGATGACCACCAGGAGATGCGTCCCGGCCGTTGCCGGCGGCGGCGCAGGGGTCCCAGACCGCTCCAGAAAGTGACGCACCTGCATCAGTTCCCTCTTGTCGGCCAAATCCTTGCCGCGAGCGCGATGCAGCAGCAGCGTTTGCCCATTCCGCGTGACCTTCAGGTTCCCTTTGTCATCCTCAACGGTTTGGGCATCAGCCATCGCGCAGAGCATCGACCACACCTCCCGCCACTGCAGGTTATGCGGCATCGGGTGTTGGAATACACGCTGGTAAACCTTCTGGTGTGGGCCGGATAACTGTGATTCCATTTTGATTCTCCTTTTGCCGAGGGCCTTCTTCTCCAGTTACTCGTCGCCCATCATGTTCATTGGACCGAACATCTGCTGACGATCTGCGACCTGGTTCTTCGCGCTTTCGTTCCAGCAGACCGAAAGCACGCGCCCATCATGCTCCCGATGGTTCAGCGCGGCGATTGCCGCCGTACCGCTTTCGTCGGATTCCATTTCTATGAACCCGACGCCGGTGCTCCGGCCTGTTTCAAAGTGTTTGGCGACCATCGCGCTTCGCACAACGCCATGCGCTTCGAACAACCGCTGAAGGCCGAGGCTATCGACGGAAACGGACAAATTGACGACATGGATAAGTCGCGCCATTTCATGCTCTCGTTTCTCGCGGTTCATTGCCCAGGCACGACACGAGGAACCACGCCTGCAACCCGCTCGTTACGCGCGTGCCGCGACAGGGGCGTCAGCGAGGTGCAACTGGGTTTCCGAGGCGCCCGAGGTGGATAGAATCGCCTTGGCCCGGGTGACTTCATCCGGCGTTCCGTGGGCCACCAACATAAATTTGCCGGCCTTGAGCGATGTCTCGTACTGCAAGATGCTTTTCTTCGGAATGCCGATGCTATAGAGACCGGCGCCGATGACGCTGATCCCACCGACAACGGCCGCTCCCTCCAAGGCCCCGGCGATCCATGTGACGATTGGGCCGGCCATAACCAATGGACCGATGCCGGGAATCATGAAAAACGCTGACCCGAACAGCAGCCCCCAGATGCCGCCCCAGAAAGCGCCGTACTTGCCCCAATGCTTCATCCGCTCGCCGGTCGTGTAATAGCCGACGACGGTCTCTTCCGCCTGATATCCTTTCCCGACGATCGACAGTTTTTTCATGTCGAAGCCGGCCTGCTGCAGTTGTTTGACCGCTTCCTCCGCCTGGGTGTGTTGATCGAAAATCGCAACGACTGAATTCTTGTCCAACATGTTATTTTATTACTCCTGAAATCGCCCGGAAGCGTCTGGCCTCCCTGCCGTATAAGCTTTGCCTACTTGCGTCCCAAATCCTGCACCTGTTGCTGCGCGCTGGCCTTGTCTTGGTTGAGCTTGTCCTTGTCCACCGTCACGGTGACGGTGGCATGGCCATTGGCATCATGTGATTCCGCATGGAACCAGCCGCGGTAATATCCAATGCCCGCCACCACCAACAACACCACTACGAGTATGCCCAGAAGCCGAGTCATCCGCGTCTCCTTGATGGATTATTCACCATCTGTACGGAAGCACCCTGAGGATCATCAATATCACCAGGATCAGTAGAACCAGTCCCAGAACTCCGCTTGGGCCGTATCCCCAATTGCGGCTGTAATCCCAACGTGGCAATCCGCCAAATAGCAACAGGATCACGATAATGAGCAGAATGAGTCCCATATCAATTCCTTTTTTTGTTTCTGGCAGCCGAGGGCCGCCGTTTTGATGTCTTGTTTCCGGCGTTGAAGTTTCCGGGCGGCACGATGCCGGAGAGTTGGAACACTTGCACCATCGTGCCGGTCGTGAACACCTGGACGACGGCGCCGGACAGGGGTTCCACTTCCGCGGCGGCTTCGCGCACGTTCATTCCGGTGATCCGCTTGATTTCCTCTCGGAGCGTGTCGGAGGCGCTTTGAAACAACTGCCGGTGAAACTCCTGCACCTTGGCGGCGCCTTGCGGGCTCTGCGCCATCACCTGTTCGGCCGGCGACAATGCGCCGTGCAGCGTGACCACCAGCGTATCCCCGCTGAGCACCACGCTCACCGATTTCGGCGCGTGGCCCGTCCGTTGCTGTTGGAACGCTGTTGCCGCTTGGGCAATTTGCTGCGCCATCGTTGGAGTGGATTGAAGCATGGCATTCATTTCCGGCGGTTCATGCCGCCCTGTATCGTTAAAAGTGGGAGGTTTGCCGGCAAATCTTGCGAATTGCCGGCACACCTCTCGGGTTGTTGCTCAGTATGAAACCGCCAGGTCGGGTTCGACCGCTTCGTTCTTCGACCGTGAGTCCGGCTTCATCTCAAAATCTGCCTTCGCCATCGGCGAAAAAAAACCGACGTGATTAAGTCCCGAGGCTTCGGGATTCAATCACGTCGGCATACTCTACAACCGGCCTCCCGGAGAACCGGGGTGCCTTTCATTTAGTCGTCCGACGGCTTGATTTCATTCACTATGCAGGAATCATTAGCTTCCGCATCGCTCTATAGTTTATGACCATGGCTGGGAGATAGCAATAGACAATATCGTTCCCCCCCACTTTTTTCGCTCACGATTGAACGGCCAGAAGATCCATCAGCCGATCGTGAAAATCCCCGCACTGCTTCGCCAGGTTCTCCAGAAAACCCTTGCGGCCAGGATCGGTTTCCTTCTCATCCAAGGCTTTACACAGCTGCATGGCGTAGTTCGTCGCCTCGGCCTGCGTGAAGATCAGCCGACGCTCAAATTCCTTCCCGCTGGAAGTCAGCAGCGCTTTCTCATCGTCCCCGGCCTGCAAATCCCGGCTCCTCTGCTCCATATACGGCAGGTCCGGCACGTCATACTCGATCCGGTTATTCTGCTTGGGAAACTCATCCATCAGTTTGCTTGCCGCCTGACACGCGCTGCCGATTTCCTTGACGACGCGTTTTACCGGATCATCGGCGCTCTTGATAATGAAGATTTCCCCGACGTCGCTTTCATCTTTCATGAGCTTGTAGAGCAGGCTGTAGCCTTCATTGTGCTGGCGAAACAGGCCGCCGTTCTCCGAAGGGGGTTTTGGGGTTGACGAGCAGCCGCCGAGTGCCAGGGCGCAGGCGAAGAGGAGAAGGTCTTTCCAGAATTTCCTCCGCATGGAACCTTTATAGCATTGCAGGGGGCAGACGATCCATCCCTGCAATGCTGACGGCCCTGTTGAACGCCGGTTTACTCTGCAGGCAGAAAGTAAATGCGATGCTGAGCCCCTTGGGCCAGCTTGTCCGCGACAACGCGGTCGTTGATCTTGACCGAGAAGGTGCTCGGTTCGACCTTGACCTCCTCATTCATTGCTATCGGACCGGAATAATCGATGCGATCGTTGGTCACATCGTACACCCAGATCCTGCCATACGACGGCGCCGTGTAGGAAAGATGATCGTTGCCCGAACTGGCGACCGTCGCATTCGCCGGGATGTTGCTCGATCGATCGGTCGCGCAACCGCTCAAGATCGCCAGAGCGAGCGCCCAGATGATGGGCAAAGCAAAAGAACGCGTGCGGATCATAAATACCTCCCAAAAAAAGCGTCACTGAAACGCCATGGAATCCCAGTGCCAGACACGTGCCCGATTTCCGACCTTCTTGGTCTAAGTCGATATTGGATAACGCAACTGCCGGCGAACACCTAAATAGCTCCTCCTTGAAGCGAAAGTCGCCGAATCGCGCAAATAGCGGCATTTTCAGGCATTTTCGAGCGGCGGCACTTTCGCTTTTCTGTGGAGCCATTTGGCTCGGTTTTCAGTAATTCAAAACAGGCAGTAGAAGACCAGAATCGTCAGCATCGCCACAATCCCCAATCCAACAACGAAATCCGGCCCGGTCGATGCGCGATTGAGTTCGTCCGGGTCATGGCAGCTTTCGCCGCAGCCCTGGCAACGCCATCGGAAGCGCATCGTGGACGACTCCAGGCAGACCCGTAGAACCTTCCGGCACCCGCAACGTGGACATGAAAGACGCCAGCCCATGACAACCTCCCTCTTCAAAACCCGTCTTCACCCATGGCGAAAAAAAAAGCCGACGTGATTGAACACCCCCAAGGCGTTCAATCACGTCGGCTTACTCTGCAACCGGCCACCCGGCGAACCGGACTGCCTTTCATCTAGTCGTCCGACCACTTGTATTTATTCATCATGCGGAACCCATTGGCTCCGGCACTTCTCCACACCCTAAAACCCCGACCGCGAAATAGCAACGATCAATATCGGACATTCGGGGAAATCGTGAGAATAAGTCCTACTTTTTCTTCGTCTCTCGGAACAACGGCGACTCGGCCAGCGTGAAAATCACGATCTCCTCGCCGGTCAGGGTACTGATGTCGTGATGCAGGCTCAGCACCTTTACGTCGGTGATGCCCTGCACCATTGCCTCCATGGTCGGCCGCGCCGTCTCAATCAGATGCGTCCGCACCTGCTTCAGCAGGTCTCTGCCTTTCTCCGCCGCCAGCGTTTTGACCAGGTGCTGCTCGGCCGCCGTCAATACGCCTTTGAGCCGGACCACAACCAGATCGTCGATCAGATGCGCGCGAATGTCTTTCGGCCCCCGGCCCATGTACTCCTGTTCGAAGCGGCTCATGCCCTCCGAAACGGCGCTTTCGATTTCGCCCTGGGTCTTCATAAATCGAAAGCAATATATCATTTATTCCGGCAATTGTCTTGCTTCGTCGACCCTTGGGCGTATGATGAACATCCTTGCGGCGACGCATAGATCAGCTCGCCGCAGTATATCGAAGTCCTCGGATGACTAAATAAGGGGTAACTCGGCCAACGGCCGGGAGACCCGTTAGCGAGTAAGCCGACTCAAATGAATCCCGATACCTCGGGATTCGGTTGTGTTGGTTTTTTTGTTTCCTGGAGGACCCTCTCGCAAAGGAGATGTACCATGATAATTGGCGTCGCCGGTTGGATCGTGTTGGGATTGATCGCCGGGTTCATTGCTACTAAACTCGTCAACTTGCGAGGGGATGACCCCAAAATGGGCATTTGCTTGGCCGCTACGGGGGCGCTGATCGGCGGATGGCTTTACAGCCTGTTCAGCGGAAGCGCCGTGACGGGATTCAACGGCAAGAGCCTCATGTTCGCCGCCATCGCGGCGGTCGTCGCGCTGGTGGTCTGGCATGGTTGGCGGCGGTGGAGCTCGGCCTCCTGAGGATTGACCGCATGCGTCTCTATCTGATTAACCCAGGCAATCCTCTGGTCAGCATGTCCCAGCCGAGCCGCTGGCGCAGATATCGGGTATGGAAACCGTTGGGATTGATGGTCATCGCCGGCGTGACGCCTGCGGAATGGGATGTGACCATCCTCGACGAAAATCTGGGCGTGCCCGATTACTCGCGCTTGCCCAGGCCCGACCTCGTCGGCATCACGGCGTTCACCTCGCAATCCCCACGCGCCTATGAAATCGCGGCTGTCTTCCGGAGGGTCGGCGTACCCGTGATCATGGGCGGCATTCATGCCTCGATGTGTCCCGATGAGGCGTTGGCCAACGTGGACGCCGTCGTCAAAGGCGAGGCCGAAACCATCTGGCCCACCGTCCTGGCCGACGTGGCCCGAGGCACGCTCCGCCCGCTCTACGAAGGAAAATTCGTCGATCTGGAGTCCGTTCCCTCGGCGCGGCACGATCTCCTGGCCGATGGCTACGCCTTTGGCTCCATCCAAACCACCCGCGGTTGTCCGTTGAATTGCCATTTCTGCAGCGTGTCGGCTTTCAATGGCCGCAGCTACCGTCATCGACCCATCGACGCCGTGGTGCGCGAGTTTGCTCAGATCCGCGAGCGCCTCGTCCTGGTTGTGGACGACAATCTCATCGGCACGCGCCCGGAACACCTGGCCCGCGCCAAAGACCTCTTCCGCGCCATGATCGCCGCCAAGCTGAATAAGAAATGGGTCTGTCAGGTCACCGTCAATTTTGGCGATGACGAGGAACTCCTGGAATTGGCCGCGCGCGCCGGCTGCGTCGGCGCCTTCATCGGCTTCGAATCGGTCACAAACGAGGGACTGGCCGAAATCGGCAAGCGCTACAACATCCTCAAGGGCGGCAACCTCCGCGGCAGCGTCGCCCGCATCCACCGCCACGGCATATTGGTCGTCGGATCATTCATCATGGGTTTGGATAGCGACACCCCCGGCGTGGGCAGACGCATCGCCAAAGCCGCCGCCCGATACTCCGTCGATCTGCTGAATCCCATCTTCCTCACGCCTCTGCCCGGCACCCGGTTGTGGGACAACATGCAGACCCAGGGCCGCATTGCCGCCAATCGTTTCCCGCAGGATTGGCGCTACTACACGCTCAGCTTCCCCGTCGCGCGGTTTCAGAACCTCTCCTGGGCCCAGATACTTACGGAGATGGACGAGTCGTGGCGATGGTTCTATTCACCGTGGCGGATTCTC
>JBEKXM010000094.1:0-14660 GCA_049512115.1 Tepidisphaeraceae bacterium
CTTGGCGTCGGCCACGTCCGCCGCCGCGGCCTCGAACCCGGCAGCAAGGCCGACCAGCCCGCCGACGTCCTCGACACCGGGATCGTAGAATTGAGCGATCTCGATTGGCGCGTGCTCGCCGCCCTCAAACGCGAGTTCACCCCCGAGGAGATTTCCCAGGACCTCTGGGCCAACCGCGCCCGCCAGGCCGGCGTCTCGCTCGACGAATTCTGCCGCGTCGCCGAGGATTTGAATCGCCGCGGCGTCATCGGCCGGTTCTCCACCTTCCTCGAGCACGTCAAGCCGCTGTCCGACGGCCAGCGCGTCACCCGCTTCAACGCCCTTTTCCATTGGGCCGTCCCCGCCGGCCGCGAGATCGACGCCGGCCGGCAGGTCGGTCGGTTCCACGTAATGACCCACGCCTATTGGCGCGAAGGCGGACCGGAATTCGATCACGTCAACATCATGGGCGTCGCCCACGGCTCCGACAAGGATTTGCTCCTCGCCCACAAACATGCCATCGACCAACACCTCGCCGCCGAGGGGCTGGCCGTTTCCTACACCAACGTCTTTTGGGGCGGCCGAAGCGAAATCAAGCCCAGTGAAATCTCGCCGTTCGAATACCAGCGCTGGTGTCACGAACAGGGCCTGGACCCCGACGTGATGCGAGTGTAGCCGGCGAGCTTGCTCGCCGTATTGATCCAAGTTTCTCCGCAAAAACAGAAATATCTCAAAATGACCCACTTCCGATCGTTTCCGATAACTCTTGGAACCGGCAAATTCAAAGCGCCAGCGTCGCCGCCACGCGTCCGGCGAGATAGAATGTCACGGATGCTCAGGTCTGTGGGAATCATATTTCGGATCCTCCTGGCCGCGGGATTGCCGCCCATTCTGCCCGCTTGCTCCGCCGACAAGGCCCAGCCGGTTTCCGCTCAGGATTTCTACGCGCGCCGCAATCCCGCCGGGTCTCCGATTTCCCCGTTGGACCGGCCGGGAATCCTTCGCCTGCCCGACGCCCACGCCCAGCCGTCCAACCCCGCTCCGCCGCCCAATACCCCTGAGTCCGACATCGTCTTCAATCCACACGATCTTCCCCCCATGTCCACCCCCGTGCCCACGACCCTGCCCGTCGCCGCCCTGGCCCGCGCCGCCACCAATCCCGCCACTCAGCCTTCCCTGGCCATCGATGAATACACCACCCTCGGCGGCGTCGTCATGGTCGTCAATGGACATCCGATTTACGCCGACAAGGTCCTGCGGCTCTCCGCGCCCGCCCTTCGCAAGCACGCCAAGGAGATGAACTTCAATCAATTCGAGATTGCCGCACGCGTCGAAATCGAGCGGACGATCAACAACCTCAGGAACGACGAGTTGGCCGCCGCCGCCGCCGAGCAATCCCTCGATCCCAAGGACATTCAGTTGGCCAGATCGCTGACGCGCCTTTGGAGCCAGCAGCAGGTCGCCGAAGCCGGCGGCGCCGAGCAGGCGGCACGACTTCGCGCCCAGGAATCCGGCGAGGATTTCCAGGACCAGGAGCAGGACCAATACCACCGGTTCCTTTACGACCTCTATCTATTTCGAAAAATCTATCCCCAGATCGACATCACCGGCGAAGACGAGCGGCGATATTACAACGCCCACCTCGACGATTTCACCACACCCACGCAGGCCACCATCATCCTGATCGAAGCCAACCCCGACAGACTCAACGGCGATCCCGCCGCCGCCAAGGCCAAGTTGCTCAATATCCGCAAGCGAGTCCTTGCCGGTGAAGATTTCGCCGCCTACGGCCGCGACCAGAACGATCTTCCCAGCTCCACCGGCGCCGAAGGCAACGCCGGCCAGATGGTCATCAAGCCCAACACCTTGCTTCTTACCCAGGTGGAGGCCCAGGTCTGGAAAACCCCACCCGGACAGATCAGCGACCTGATCGAGGACCACGACGCCTTTTTCATCTTCAAAGTCCTCAGCCGCGATTATGGCGGAACCAAATCCTTCGCCGACATGGCCGTGCAGAATGCGATCAGAAGGCGCCTGACAGACTTAAAGATCCAGCAAAGCCGCATTGAGGAGGAACGAAAGCTGCAAATGGCGGGCATCGTTCAGCCGTCCGATCCCGCCATGGTCGACAAAATGATCGACACCGCCGTCGAAATGGCGCTCCAGAACTATCCCCATTGGTCGAAAAAGTAGCCGTTTAGCCGCAATGCCGTTCAACGGATCATTACGATGGCGTCGCGGAAGCTCTTGGTAGGTTGGGGGTAATGTCTATCTTTCCTGCGCTTCTTCGCCCATTTGCTCATCTTTTTCCTGATCACCCGTGGGTTGATCCGATTTCTGCGGGGCTCGATTCTTTCCTCCGCAATCTCGGCGATCAACCGGTTCCACCATCGAACCTGTGCCCGGACGTGGTTAGGACACTGAGGAATCCGGCATCGCAGGATCTTCAGCGTGCCGGTGAACGACAGCCGCAAGGGAGGGATCGCCGCGGTTTGGGCCGCCTCGTGCATCAGCGTTCGGAGGACGAAGTGATCCAGCAGCAGCCCGTTGAGTTCCTGGACCACTCCGGCGGGCGTCTGGCTGCGCAGGGTGATGCGTTCGATCTCGTGGGTCTTGAACTCATCGATGGTCAGTTCCTCTTCCCAACGCCCGTGATACAGTTCGATCAGCGCCGGGGCTGGATCGAGCTTCTCATCCAGCAAGGTGGTCAGCAGGCGGTGTTTTTCTCCACCCCCCGGACGCGTTGGATCGTCCAAGCGGTACTCGATGATGCGGAGGAGAATGCCGTCGCGGTCGTCCCGGCGTTTCCAGGCGTTGGGGTAAATCTTGGCCAGGAACGAGCCGTCGCCAAGCCTGCGAATCGGCTGGAAAACCAGGTTCTTTTTGATCTTGGCCAACAGGTTGGCGCCCCGGCCGATGATCCGTCGGACCCGATCATAGCTCAGGAAATTGCGGTCCCACATCAACAGCATGCCGCTGGAAAGTTCCTGGATCAGCCGGTCGGCCATCGGCCGTTCATCGATGGTGATCGGCTTGCTGAGCCAGCGGAACAGCACGTGGGTACCCACCTCGCACAGGGCGATGACGCGAACCTGGGGAAATGCTCCGGGAGTACGTCCCCCTTGCGGCCTGCCAAAAACTCGCGCGTTGTCCGGGCTGTCGGGAACGTCCAGCACAAATCCATCCAACGCCACCAATCGCATCCCCCGATAAAACGCCCCGGGTATGGTTGCCGGCTCGGCCAGCAGCCTGACGGTCTGACGGGCCAAGTCCACCAGCGGCTTGACGCCCACACGCTGCCGTGCCTCGCACAGCGTCGAGCGGCCGGGAACGAGGCCATAAGGATTAATCCAGCGGAACACCTGCCGGTAACAGTCACGACAAAACAGACCCAAGCCCAGCACGAATCGAACCACCGATACCGGCGACAGACGCGAACAGAACGCTCGATCTTTGCCACTGTCTCGAAGAACCCGCTTGATCCGGGACGGGGGAATGATACGTTTAAGGCCGACAAGACAATCGGCGCGCGACAGCGCCGCGACTTCCTTGTGCAACGTCAACATCGTAGCCTCCTTGCCACGTGGCATTTATGCAAACACCATCATGGCGGGAGGCTCGATTTTTGGAAGGCCCGGTTGAACGGTATTGCGTATCATGGCGGGAGGCTCGATTTTTGGAAGGCCCGGTTGAACGGTATTGCGTTTAGCCGCGTCGCTTGCGACGCGCGTTCCCTCACGCCAGCGTTGGCGGCCCAATCGTCTGCACGATCCGCGCCGCCACCTCCACCGCGTGCAATCCGTCCTGCGCCGTCACGATCGGCTTCGACCCGTTGCTCACCGCGTCCACGAACGCGTCCAGTTCGGCCCGTAGCGGCTCCACGTCGTCGATCGACAGTTCCTCCAGTTGCACCAGGTCCTTGTAATTCAATTGTGAAAGGTCTTCGATTTCCCCGCTGCGAATCCTGGCCACGGCCTGCCGCACCGCCTCGATGTTCCCCCCGCGCCGGATCACGATCCCATGCCGCTTCTGGTAGTCGATCGACACGTACGCGTCCGGGCTGAACACTCGCAAATGCCGGTCGGTCCGCATCGCCAACCGGCTCGCCGTTAGGTTCGCCACGCACCCGTTGGCGAACGTCAGCCGCGCGTTGCAGATGTCCTCCACTTCCCCGATCACGCTCACCCCGATCGCCTCCACCCTCGACACCGTCGAATTCGCCAGCCACAGCACGATGTCGATGTCGTGGATCATCATGTCCAGCACCACCCCTACGTCGATGCTGCGGAAGGTCATCGGGCTGATGCGGGTGACTTCCAGGAACCTCGGCTCGATCTTCAGCCGCGACATGGCCCGGATCGCCGGATTGAACCGCTCGATATGCCCCACCTGCACCGTGGTCTTGTTCTGGCTCGCCAGTTCCACGATCCGCCGCCCCTCGGCCACGTCCTTGGCCAGCGGCTTCTCGATCAAACAAGCGATCTTCCGTTTCAGGCATTCCTGGGCGATGCTCAAATGAAACTTCGTCGGCGCCGCAATAGTCACGGCATCCACGTTCGCCAGCAGGTCCTCCAAACTCTTTGGTGCCGGCACGGCAAACTCGTCCGCCACCGCCGCCGCCGCATCCGCCGCCACGTCAAATACCCCCATCAGCTTGACTTGCCCCATCTGCGAATAGACCCGCGCATGCAGCCGCCCCATCCTCCCGCACCCGATGACTCCCACGCGCAGCACCTTGCCCGATTCTTCCGATGTAGTATTTGCCACGTCCCCATCCTACCAAACCTCCCTCCGCCCGGCACGCGCCGGGGCGGTCGCATTAGCCACTTTTAGGAGCTCTTAGGTTGCGGTTTTCACGCTCATTCGCGCCGAGTTGTCCACGCGCGTCAGGAGGAGTTTAAGCTGATGCTCCTCTATATATTTGTCCACGGCCTTCCGGGCTCCTTGCCAGTAACCGTAGTCGTCCACGATCAGAACCCCGCCGGGGCTTAAGCGAGGGTACAGGTGCGTCAACTCGTGGTAGGTCGATTCGAACCAATCGGTATCCAGCCGCAAAAGGCCGATCTGCCGTGGCGCGGTCGCGGGAATCGTGTCTTCGACTTTGCCCTTGACCAACGCCATCTTCGCGGCCGGGTACCCCGTGGAAAGCAGGTTCGCCCTCGCTTCGTCCATGGTACAGCACTCCCAGGTTTTGCCGGGCTCGGGCGCCAATTCAGCCAGTATCTCGGCGGCGGTCTTGCCGGTGACCGTGCGGTCCACCGCCGTCGGTTCGGACATCCGGGCGAAGGTATCGAACAGGTGTAATGTCCGTTCGGTGCTGTTCGATTCCAGCAGCGTTCGGGCGACGGCCATCATGCTGCCGCCTTTCCATACGCCGCATTCCACGATATCGCCGGGAATACCGCTGTTGACGATGTATCGCACCGCCAGGCGCAGCGCATATACCGCGTATTTCGAGGTCATCGTGTACGGCGCCACGAATCGGCACAACTCGATCGTCGCGGCGTCGAAATCAGGCGGAAATTGAGTCACGCGTTGACCTCTTGAGCTTGGTCTGTGGGGTCGTTCATGAAAAGTGCATGGTAGTGGGTCAATTTCACTCCCGAAAGCCCACGGATGGCCATCCGTGGGTTCTTTTGTCTTTCGAAAATTCCAAATTGACCCGCTACTCACCGGCCATCCCGGTCCAAGGTTTTATACAGATAGCTCTTATGGCGCACTACAACCCATCCGAATATGCGCTCGCTAGCTCCGGCGCATGCCTCGCCCCGCACCCCATTCCGAATCGCCGGCCCAAGCAAGATTCCTATAAACCATTGCACTTTGCAAGATGCATCCTTGACAACCCCGGCCGGTGGTTTATCCTTCCCCCCTTCGTAAAACCGCCTAAGCCTTGGGAGACAACCCGGGGCGCGGGGAACCCAGCGCGGGGCGAGTGTCCCGCGCAGCTTGATGGGGCCGTCGGTCGGAAATAGGCAGCGGCGCCGAGCGGTTCGGATGTCCGCCATCCCCTTTTTCCATCGGCCAACCTCATCTTGCAGGGGCGAATCGGCCTGTTTGGCCGAGGGCGACTTTCAACGCCCAGCCCGTCAGCTAACTCCGCCGGCGCCTGAAAGGGAATTTACGCTTGGGCACCTTCGGCCGTTCAGGCCAACCCACTTGAAGCGTTCCCCCCTTTGATTCAGTTCGCTCGCTCGCTTCTCACGGCGCCGCCCTTGCGGTCTGCCGGAGCGCGCATTTGGCATTTTGCTCTGCGCGCCGGACGGGAGTTTGCAACACTATGGCCTCAGTTCCCTCTTCCAGCAGCGGCTTTGACGTGGCCCAGCTTCCCGACGTCATTCCCCGACGGGCCGTCAATGTCCTGGTCGTCAGCAGCGTCGCCCTTGCCTTCATCAGCTTCTGGCGCGCCGCCGCCATCGTCTTGTGCGACCTCGCCAGCACCGCCTATTACATCGGCGGAATCTCCGAGCAGGCCATTGGCAAGGCCGCCCCTTGGTTCATCCTCGGCGTCATGCTCTTCAGCTACGCCGTCCGCGCCGTCTACGTTGAAAGCTGCACCATGTTCACCCGCGGCGGCGTCTACCGCGTGGTCAAGGGCGCCATCGGCGGGGGGCTGGCAAAGCTCTCCGTCAGCGCCCTTATGTTCGATTACATCCTCACCGGTCCCATCAGCGCCGTCTCCGCAGGGCAATACATGGTCGGACTCTTCGTCGACATGCTCAACCTCGCACTCCGCCATTTCGGCCATCCTCCCATCGACCCCACCGGGCAGGAGATCAAACACCTCATCAACGGCGCAACCGTCCTGTTGGCCATTTTCACCACCGCCTATTTCTGGCGGCTCAACATCGTCGGAATCCACGAATCCAGCGACAAAGCCCTCCGAATCATGCAGCTCACCACCATCATGGGCGTGCTCATCATCGGCTGGAGCATCTTCACCATCTTCATCCGCCACCTCGCCATCCAGGCCCCGCCCCTCCATCCGGTCTTCACGGATTCCGGCATCGGCGGCAATGAATCCTCCAAGGGCTGGCTCGAAAATTTCCCCCGCATCCTCGGCGCCCTCGGTATCCTCGTCGCCTTCGGACATACCCTTCTGGCCATGAGCGGCGAAGAATCGCTTGCCCAGGTCAACCGCGAGATAGAGGCACCCAAGCTCAAAAACCTCCTCCGCGCCGGCTTCGTCATCTTCCTCTATTCAATGCTCCTCACCAGCCTTATCAGCTTCTTCGCCATCATCATCATCCCGGATGGTAAGCGCGTCATGACGATGGTCGTCGCCAACGGTCATCCCGCCAAAGTCCAGGGCGTCGATTACGTCGAAGTCGATTACCTCCGCCAGCACGACGCCGATCACCCCCACGATTGGGGCTACCGCCTCGCCCGCTGGTCCGATGACAAGGGCGAGGAGCATCTCGACAGGACCGATCAGACCGTACTTCTCGACGCCCAGCATCACGTCCAGCGCGATGACGGCGGATACCGCGATAACCTCATCAATGGTCTGGTCCAATACCTCGCCGGGCCCGCGATCCTCAAAATCATCATGGAATGCTTTGTCGTGATCGTCGGGTTCTTCATTCTTGCCGGCGCCGTCAATACCAGCATCGTCGGCTCCAACGGCGTCCTGAACCGCCTGGCGGAGGACGGCGTCCTCACCCCGTGGTTCCAGCATCCCCACAAGCGGTTCGGAACCACTCACCGCCTCATCAATCTCATCGCCATCCTTCAGGTCATCGTCATCGTCGCCAGCTTCGGCGACGTGGATACTCTCGGCGAGGCCTACGCCTTCGGCGTGATCTGGTCGTTCGTCTTCATGACCATGTCCATGGCCTTCCTCCGGCTCAAGGATCGCTCGCCCCGGCAGTACCGCGTGCCGCTCAACTTCCAAAAGCGAACCAAAAAAGGCGAAATCGACTTGCCCATCGGAATCTTCACCGTATTCCTGATCCTGCTCAGCACCGCGATGATCAACCTCATCACCAAGAAAACCGCCACCATCTGGGGCGTCGGATTTACCGTCACGTTCCTGGCCGTCTTTATCATCGTCGAGCGCATTTCCCATCGCCGCCACGGAGGAAAGCACGAGCATCTCGAACAATTCAACGAACGCTCCGCCGACGGGCTTTCGATCGAAGCCCTCGGCCTGAAGCATCCCAAGCCCGTCCTTGTCGCCGCGCGCGGACCTCGAAGCCTTCCCGTCCTTCAGCGCATCCTACAGGAGATCGATACCGATCAACGCGACGTGGTCGTCGTCACCTGCAAGGTCCTCCCGGCGCGAACCGCCGGCATCACCCCCGAGGAAACCAGCATTGATGAAGGCGACCGCGATCTCCTCACGAAGATCGTGACCGTCGCCGAGCAGGTCGGCAAGGAGGTTCACCCCGTCGTCTTGCCGACCAACAATCCCTTATTTGCCATTGCCACCGCCGCCCGCGATTTGAAGGCCAACGAGGTAGTCCTAGGCGTCAGCGAAAAAATGCACGCCGAAACCCAGCTCGAGCAATTCGCCCTCGCCTGGGGCAGCGCCACCGCCGACCCCATGTACGCCGATAACGCACACGACATGACCGTCAGGGTCGTCGGACCCCCGGGGGAGATGAGATATCAGAAGGAATGATGGCGCAAATCCGAAGCTCGAGCTTCGAATTTCGGCTTTCTATAGCCGATGCCCCAGCTTCAACTTCTTCGTCTCCAGATACCCCCGATTATGCTCCCCTGGTTCGATCCTTATCGGCACCTCCTCCACCACGCTCAGCCCATACCCCTCGATCCCATAAATCTTCTTCGGATTGTTCGTCATGATCCGAATCTTCCGCAATCCCAGGTCGCGCAGAATCTGGCTTCCGATTCCGTAATCGCGCTTGTCCACCGGCAACCCCAATCGCTGGTTCGCCTCCACCGTATCCAATCCCTTTTCCTGCAGCGCATAGGCGTGCAGCTTGTTGGCCAGCCCGATTCCCCGGCCCTCCTGACGCAGATACACCAGCGCGCCCTTGCCTTCCTTCTCGATCATCCGCATCGCCGCCGAAAGCTGCGGGCCACAGTCGCATCGCTCGCTGCCGAAAATGTCACCCGTCAAACACTCGCTATGCACCCGCACCAACACCGGCTCCTCGTGCACGATCGGCTTGCCCTCCGGGTCCAGGTCTCCGATCCCCCCCTTGCACAGCGCCAAATGCGGCTGCGGATCGATCACGCTCTGATACGCATGAAGCTGGAACACTCCCCATCGCGTCGGCAACGTCACGCTTTCGATCCGCCGCACGAACTGCTCGCGCTTCAACCGATGGCTGATCAGCTCCGCGATCGAACACATCTTCAGCCCGTGTTTCTGACAGAATGCGATCAGCTCCGGCCGGCGAGCCATCTCGCCGTCCTCACGCATGATTTCGCAGATCACCGCCGCCGGCTTCATCCCCGCCAGCCGAACCAGGTCCACCGATCCTTCCGTCTGCCCGGCGCGTACCAGCACGCCCCCGTCCCGCGAGCGCAGCGGATTGACGTGCCCCGGCCGCAGCAGGTCCTGCGGCTGCGCATCCTCCGCGATCGCCACCTCGATCGTCTTGGCCCGGTCCTTCGCCGAAACCCCCGTCGTCACCCCGAACCGCGGATGCCCGTCGATCGTCACCGTGAATGCCGTACCCAGCCGCGCCGTGTTCCGATCCGATTGCGGATGAAGCTGCAAACGATCGCACCGCTCCGACGTCAGCGGCAGACAGATCAGCCCGCGCGCGTGCGTCACCATGAAGTTGATCGCCGCCGCCGTCACCTTCTCCGCTGCCATCACCAGGTCCCCCTCATTTTCTCGGTCTTCATCGTCGGTCAGGACGATCATTCGTCCGGCCTTCAGTTCCTCGAGAATCTCTGGAATCGCGCTAAACGGCATATTGCTATTCTATCTCCCAAACTCCGAATATACTCATACCGTGAAATCCCGGCCGATTGAATCCGTCCAACACCTTGAGCAAACGTGAAAACTCCTTTCTGGCTCATCCTCGCCTTGGCTCTGCTTTCTCCGGCGACCCTTGCCGCCGATTACACCGGCAGGGTCCTCAGTCCCGACGGAAAGCCCGTAAAGGATGCCGCCGTCTATCTCTTCAGAAATCCTGGACGCTCTCTCGCAGCCGATCTCACAGCCCATCGCGACGCGCCCACCACGCGCTGCGACGATAACGGAGATTTTCATTTTCCCCCGATCGCCCCCAACGGCGGCCAGTTCATCGCCGCCGCCCCCGGCTTCGGCCTCGGCGGCGCGACGATTGACCCCAATCATCGAACCGAGATTCGTCTTTCACGCCGCACGGACGTCACGCTCACTTTCCTCACCGCTGACAACAAGCCCGTCGCCGGCGTCGTTATCTCCCTTCAAAACGCTTATCGTCTGCAGACCACGTCCGGACTCTCCACCGACATTTGGATTCGCCTCGGCTACAACTCCCCGTGGTCCGCCACCACCGACGCCGACGGCGTTTGCACCATCCCCGGTCTCCCGCAAGGCGCGCAAGCTGAATTCACCGTTGCCGACGAGCGATATGCCGAGCTTTCCCACCGCGACCGGGTCGTTCTCGATACCGCTCCGAAAACTCATGCCGATCCCATCCATCTTCTTGCCGCTTCGACCATTTCCGGCGTCGTCACTTATGCCACGACCGGCAAACCCCTCGCCGGAATTGTTGTGGTTGCCGATTCAAGCGAGGCCGACTTCACCCAGGCCGTCACCGCCGCTGATGGCTCCTACACTGTCAAGCAGCTTCGTCCCGGAAAATACGTCGTCGCGATTTATCCCGACGAGGAATTGCAAAAATCCTGGACCGCCAAAGCCGTTGAAAAGATCAATCTCCTCGCCGGCAGCGCGAAATCCGCGATCAACTTGTCTCTCATCCCCGGCGTGATCCTCACCGGTACGACCATCGCCGCCGATAACGGCAACCCCGTCGCCGGCGTTCCCATCGGAATCTGCGGCCCGGCCTATCCGCGCAATTCATCATTCGTCCAGTCCGTCCGCACCGATGCCAACGGCGCTTTCACCGCCCGCGTTCCCCCAGGCGAACAGTTCGTCTACGTCGCATCCAATACTCCCGCCGACGGTTTCGCCAGGCCCAGCCCCGACAGCAAAACCATCACCATTCCCGACGGCCAAACCGCTTCCGTCGAGTTTCGCCTCCCTCGCGTGCTGATGGCCCCCGTGAAAGGAAAGGTCGTCGATCCCGATGGCAACCCCGTCCCCGGCGCTTCGGTCACTACCTCTTCCGATGATATGCCGATGCTCCGCATGGCCATCACCACCGGCGCCGACGGCACTTTCCAAACGATGCCCATGCCCCGCGCCGGACAACTCCAGGTCCGCGCCCGATTCCAGGACCTGGCGACTTCCAAGGCTCTGCTCGTCAACCGGGCCGCGCCCGGCGACGTCGTCGTCCAACTTGAAAAAAACGCCCTGGCATCCATTTCCGGCCGCGTGGTCGATCCTCAGAACCAACCAATCAAGGAAGCGCAAATTGTCCTCTTCGTCCGCGCCGGCCGATATACTTCAGGACAAACCAGCGGCACTACCGACGAGCGGGGGAATTACACCATTCCCGCTCTCTGGGCCGACGCCGTCTATTCCGTCGAGGCCATGCGCGACGGCTACGGCCAAGCCAGCACCTCCGATCTCCGCTTGCAGCCTGGCCAAACCACCGCCGCGCACGATCTCACCCTCTACAAACGCGATTCCACCATTGCCGGCGTCCTCCTCGACGCCGATAGCAAGCCCGTTGCCGGCACACAAATCAGCCTGAACGGCCCGCGCACCGGCTACAGCCGCGTCACCACCGACGCCAACGGTCAGTTCACTTGTGCCGTCGTCTCCGGCGACCGCCTGAGCATCTCCTACAGCACACCCGGCGGATATAGGAACCGATTCGCCGGCGCCGGCGATCAGAAGATCGTTCTTCGCACCGCTCCGCCCAAACGGGCTCCGCCCGCGCCCCCTGCGGCCGCCGCCGCGCCTGCCGAAGTCGCTCCCTCACCTCCGCCGCCGCTCGTTTTCGATCCCGCGGCGGCCGTCACCTGGAACGGCTGGCTCTACGCCGCCATATTGGTCGTGGCCGGCGGAATCATCTCCGTCATCGCCAACGCCATCGCCGCCCTCCGCGCCGCAAGGCGGCACGACTGACGTTTCCCGTCGCCAGACTTACGTCAGGTCGATGCGATACCGGCACTTTTCCCGTTCGCCGCGCGCGAACAGCGCATGCTCTGGCGGCACCGGCACGATCTCCACCAGCTTGCCCCCAAGCCGCTCGCACGTCCGCCTCGACGCGAAATTGTCCGGGTTACACGTGATCCACAGCGGATTGATCGCATGCCGCAGCGCCAGCGGAAACAGCAGCCGGCATGCCCGCTCGGCGTAATGGCGTCCCCGCGCCGCCGGGTAAACGTGATACCCCACTTGCCCGTTGTACATCAGCAGGTCATATTGATTCCCGATCCGCAGATTGATTCCCCCGGCGATGGGCAATTCTGGGTTGTCGGCAACGTGCATCCAGAAGTGATATGCCGGCGCGATTCCCGCGGAGCCATTGGCCGCCTGCCGGCCCTGGGGGCAGGCCTTCACAAATTCCAAAATCTGCTGCCGCGACGCATCCGCCAGCGCCGGCGACTGCTCCAGCGACAGCGGGTGCCGGCACGCCGCCAGCGCCGCGTCAACCCATTGCTCCGACGGCCCAACCAACTCCAACTCTTGGTCGATCAGCCGGCCCGTTTCCAGAAATTTGAACCCCTGGGCACCGAATCCTGAGAATGGCAGGCAATCACGCAGCCGGAACGGCATTTTGGTTTACGTTTAGCCGCATCGCTTGCGACGCGCGTCAATGCGTCGAGAACAAATTCGCCTTGTCCCCGAAAACCTTGGTGTAACTCAGCAGTATCAGCAGAAAGCAGAGCACGTTCACCAGCAACGCCACTGCCACCAGCACCGTGTACACGTTGTTCCCCGGCTTCACCAGTACCGGCCGATCACCCGTTGCTATCCGACTCATGAACTAAACTCCAATCCTATGCTAATCCTATGATCCGCGAAGCTGCGTTTTGACCTCGTCGCCCTTCTGAACCTGGCTTATCTTGGCCGGCTCGCCCTCCAGCTTGCCGATGGAATTATCCGTATCCACCGTGTCGATGGTCACGATCCCCAGGAACTCCGCCCCGTTCACGACGTAAAACCTCATCCCCTTGGTCACCCCGTCGGCGCTTCCCACCGAGATCGTCACGAACGTGTTGCCGTTGATCAGGCTCTTCTCCCGCACCACGCCTTCGATGGATGGAGCGCCCAGGGCGTTGGCCACCGGCGCCTGAAGGATCAGGTCGGGATCATATCCCCGCTCCTTCAAGGCTCCCGCCAGCTTCTGCTTGTCGTCTTTCACCTGCGACAACTGTTCCTGAGTCTCCTCATCCTTCGCCTGTAGGCTTTCCAGCGTGCTGGTCAGCTGTGCGTTTCGCCGCGCAAAGTCCTCGTTCTGCTTGGCCAGCCCATCGTTGGACGTGCGAAGCTGCGTCACCTGCTCCTGGAGCTTGTTCGCCGTGGAGGTTGAAAGCTGCACGTTGCTGTTCGCCTGGTTCATCGCCGCTTGTAGATTGGTATTGTCGGCCTGCAACCGGGCGATGGTCACGGTGGCATTGTTCAAATCCGATTTGACGCTGGTGATCATCCCCTGGTAATTGCTGTTGTCCTTCTGATGCAGCAGCACTTCGGAGTTGTAATTGCCTTCCGCCTTGTTTTTCGCCGCCAAGTTGGCCGCGGCCTCCGAACGCACCGACGCCAACTGCGTATTCAACGCATCCAGTTGCGGCTTCAACGGTTGTGCCTCATTGACGAACACCACGATCGCCGCGGCGTTCAACATCGACACGATCACCAGCAACGCGACGAACAATTTGGTAAGGGGACTCAAATGCTGCTCCTTGAAACTCTCTCGCAGGCCCTCAAAAAACCCTTGGCGGACCGTCCCCCGCCGAGGACGACTAGGCGCCATAGGCCTTTGTGTCTAGCCGATTCTCTATAGTATTTTTATTGGGTTGACTGTCAAGTTTTTTCATAAGATTCGGCAGATTCGCCATTTCCGAGGTTCGCCGCATTCTCAATGCGGAATCGGGGAACCCGGCTTGGCAGCGGGCTTTGGCCGGAAAAACGGACGAGCCTCCTCCAACCGATGGGCCCGCCCAGTCTCCGGGTCGTAAACCCATGCGGAGATCATTTTTGTGCCCGGCGGCACATCAGTAGATTTGAAGGTAGTGGCCCAGCCGCTCAGCCTGTAGTTGGGGTCGTGCGTTGCCTTCACCACGTCCGGCCGTTCGTCGCCGACCAGCGTCTCGGCAAACGCGATGGCCGAGCCGCTCTCATTTTCTCCGGCGAGGAGGACGACTTCCGCTGGATCGCGGCGATAGGGAATGATCGCCCAGCCCGTCGAATTTACGGTGGATTCGTCCACCCAATTTGTCGCATCGACGGATCCGAATGCTCCGCCCCTGTCTTGGCCGGCGATCTTTGCCAAGTCCCGGCTTTTGACCAGCCCCGGCGACAGATATCCCATCTCGTCGAGAAAATCCTTTTCCATCAGCACGTTGGGGGTCATGAACACGCCCTGCGGAGAGGGGAACAGGTTGATCAACTGCGTGCAAGCCTTACCGGCAAGCCGGAC
>JBEKXM010000095.1:0-11030 GCA_049512115.1 Tepidisphaeraceae bacterium
TTGTCGGCGGCGAGCTGCTCCTGGGTGTAGTCCCACGGGTCCTTGGCGGCGTTGGCCAGGCTGCACCATCCGGCCTCCAGCAGGATCACCGGCTTGTGGAGCTCGTGAACTTCAAACATCTGCTTTTGGATTTTGCGCCATTCGTCGTTGATCTGATCGACCGGCACGTCGCGGTTCTTGCCGAGCGTCCAATAGCTGTTCATGCCTATGAAATCGAGATATTTCCAAAACGGCACTTTCCAGTAGCGGTCCCAGTTGGAGGAATAGGTAAGCTGTCCTTTGTAGAGGTTGCGGACATCCCGGATGGTTTGGATCCATTCATCGAGATGTTCCTCGGCTTCGGAGCTGACGAGTTCGGAACCGACGACGAGCACGTCAACGCCGTTGTCCTGGGCGATGCGGGCGTAGTGCTCGATCATGTCGCGGTAGTTGTCGAACCAATCGTGCCAGTCGCGGGGCTTGAGGGTGCCGCGCCATTCGCTGTCGTCGGCGGGGTGGTCCAACAGCACGATGGGCATGAGGATGACGCGAAGGCCCTTGGTTTTGGCATGACCGATAATGTCCGACAATTGCCGAACGGTCATCGTCTTTCGCATGTCGACGTACATGCAGGTGCTTTCGCCGTTTTCCTGGCGGGCATCGACGACGAGCGAAACGGTGTCGGCGCCGTCGGCGGCGATGTCATCGATAGTTTTCTCGTACTCCTGGAGCCAATCGACGCGTTGGAGTTGCACGGCGATGCCGCAGAAGGGACGCTGGTTGGGAATATGCACCAATCCCGAGACGGGCGGCTCGGTGGTGGCGGCCCTGTCCGGCCCGCCACCGGACGTGGCCGTGGTCGAGGATTCCGTCATGGAGAGGGCGCAGCCCATGACGGCGGCGTACAAAATGAGGGCGACTATGACGATTTTTCGGCCAAACATGTGGGGCAAACAATACAGGACGGATGCGGCAGTTGCCAAGCTCTTGCCGATAATAAGAATCCGGCACCTGAATGAATAAGAAGCAGGCCTTAAAGTTCGGAAGGTTCCTCGTCCGCTGGGGAATCGCCGTTATCGGCATCTGGTGGGTCATCAGCAAGATGTCCTGGCACGACCACGTCTGGGCCTTGTTGCCCGGCCAGAATATGCCCACGAAAGACCTGACCCTGACGGATTGGGCGGCGGATGAATCCAGCGGCGTCTATCACGTCATCCTCTCGGGCCAACCGGTTGTGTTGCTGCACGATGAGGTAATCAACCAGCCGGACCGCGACAACCTCCGCGTCTTCGGAAACGGGAAGGTGAACTGCGTCGTCGGGGTGGATCTTTCCCCGGACCTGAAGCAGGCCAGGCGGCTGCTGGTGGCCGACCACGCCGACGGACCGGTCGCCAGGTGGGAGCCGGCCGCCGATTTTCCGAATTACCAGATCACGGTGCCGCATCCTCGCGTGCAGATCGGCGTGCTGCGGATGCTCCGGGAGGCGGACATCCGTTACCTCTTCGCGGCGCTGGCGATTTTCCCGCTGACCATCCTGATCACGAGCCTGCGGTGGCACGAATTGCTCAAAGCCCTGGACATTCGCCTCAACGTGGGCCGCACCTTCGTGCTGAACATGGTGGGATTGTTTTACAACACCATCATGCCCCTGGGCTCGACGGGCGGGGACTTGCTCAAGGCGTACTACGTGCGCAAGCAAACGCACCATGGGACGCGGGCGGTCATGTCGGTCGCGGTGGACCGAGTGATCGGGCTGCTCGCCCTGATCATCCTGGGCGGCACGATGGCGGCGATGCAGCGACACATCCCCCGCTGCCGGCAGGTGGCCATCGCATCGGCCGGGCTCATCGCCTTGATGGCGTTGGCGATGATCGTCTTTTACGTCCCGACTCTGCGGCGCTGGAGCGGTTTGGAATTCATCCTCAAAAGACTCCCGTTGCAGAAGCAAGTGGGGAACGCGATCGAAACGATGCACATCTACGCGCGCCGCCCGCTTTTGGTGCTGGCCGCATTGATTGTGAGCTTTCCCGTTCACATGGTGGTCATCACGGCCGCGCAGTTGTGCGGCATCGCGTTCGGCTTGCATCTCAGCACGCTCTATTACTGGATGGCCGTGCCCGTGATCGTCCTGGCCAGCGCGATTCCCATCAGCCCGCAGGGAGCGGGGGTCATGGAATATTTCGCCATCAAGCTGCTGGAACCCCAGGGCGTCACGGTCGGCCAGGCCTTTGCCCTCACCATGTCCATCCGCCTGACGCAGATTTTCTGGAACCTGACCGGCGGGATTTTCGTCCTCCGCGGCGGCTACCACAAGCCCAGCCAGATCGAGCAGAAACAGGCGGAGGAGGAAGAGGAGACGGCCGAAGTCCGAAATTCGAATGACGAACCGAGCCGCTGCGCGGAAACCCGAAATCCGAATGACGAATGACGAATCAAATCCGAATGACCCAATGACGAAACGAGACATTCGGTCATTCGTCATTCGGGCTTGATTCGTCATTCGGATTTCGGGCTTCGGGTTTTCACTACCATGCTTCGAAGAATCGACCGAATCCTCCTCCGCGTTCCGGCCCTGGCGGGCGCGGTCCACTATTACCGCGACGTGCTGGGGATGAAACTGCTCAGGCAGGATAACCAAACGGCCAGCCTTCTCATGGGCGATGGCGTGACGGAACTGGTGCTGCGAGCCAATCCCGAACAGCCGGCCGAGGAAATCTATTATCTGGTGGACGACGTTCGCGAACTTTACAGCCGGCGTCAGCAGCTTCAGTTGAAATTCGTCCAGCCGCCGCGGCAGGCGACGCGCGGATACCGGGCGGCGGTGAAAGACCCGTTTGGAAACGTGCTGTTGCTGCTGGATCGGACGACGGAATCGGCCGGAGGCAATGCCACCGAAAATGCGGCCGCTCCCACGATGCTATTTTCCGGCGTGGAGGCATCGGTGCCGGCAAAGCGGGAGCTTCTGGTCCGGTTATACCAGGAGGTCGGCCGCACGGCCGACGATCTTCCGTACACGCCGCAATTTGAGAAACTTTACGACCTCTACTCGGCCCAGCATGCCGAGCCCAAGCCGACGCGCAAGGAGGTTTGGCGGCATCTGTTGAACCTGCGGAAAGGCGGCAAGCTGCCGAAGCTGGGCGAGGCCCGCAGCCCGTCGCCGGAGGTGGAGGCGGATGCCGAGCAAAAAATCCGCGATCTGCTGGGAAACCAGATCGGCAAGCGCGACCGGCTGCCGTATACGGAGCGATTCGAGAAGCTGGTGGACGATTTCAACAAGACGCAGCCGCGGCCCCTTTCGCCGCACCTCGTGTGGCGGCTAGTAGCCAAACTGGCGAAATAGGCCCCGGCTCCAGCGATGTCCAATGCGTGACGCGAACGCGATTTCATGTATATTATACCGGCGTATGCGTCGCCTGTTCATTTTAACGATCCTATCGTCTTTCCTAAGCGGGCCCGCTTGGGCGCAGGGCGTCGTTCACTTCACAATCGACGCACAGAAAGACGTGAAGCCGATTTCGCGACTGATTTACGGCGTGAACCAGCCGATCAACTCGACTTGGGCCAATGCCACGTTTGTGCGGTTCGGTGGAAACCGCACGACGGCGTATAACTGGATCACCAACGCGTCCAACGCCGGCAACGACTACCAATTCCAAAACGACGATTTTTTCCCGGGCACTACGCCGGGCGCGCCGATTGCCGCGATGTTGAAGAATGCGTACGACCATAACGCCGCGGCACTGATTACCGTTCCGATCAACGGCTATGTCTCGGCCGACGAAAACAGGGACGGGGACGTTCACAAGAGCGGGCCGGATTATCTTCAGACTCGCTTTCACCGCGAGGCGCCGGCGAAAGGGGCGCCGTTCACGTTGACGCCCGATCCCAACGCGCCGGTGGTTTATCAGGATGAATTCGTCAATTGGGTCAGGACGAATTACCCCTACGGTCAAACAGACCCGAATCGGCCCATCTTTTTCGTGTTGGACAATGAGCCGGACATTTGGGCGGAAACGCATGCCGAGGTGCATCCCGCGAAAACCACGTATGCCGAGCTGGTTCAAAAAACCATCGCCTACGCGACGGCCATCAAGAACGTCGAGCCGGAGGCCCTGATTTTCGGGCCGGCGAATTATGGGTGGAATGGATATGTCAGTTTGCAGGACGCTCCGGACTCCAATGGCCGTGATTTTCAGGTCTTTTATTTGCAGCAATTGGCCCAGGCGGGCGCGGCCGCGGGAAAGAGGCTGCTCGACGTTCTCGACGTGCATTTTTATCCGGAAGCAACCGGCGGCGGCGTGCGGGTCATCACGGAAAAGTCCAAACCCGACATCATCGCCGCCCGGCTACAAGCGCCCCGGTCGCTCTGGGACCCCACCTACCTCGAGACCAGTTGGATCACGCAAAAGTGGCACAAGCCCCTGGACGTGATCCCAACATTGCAAAGAAAAATCGCTGAGAACTATCCCGGCACGAAGCTTTCAATCAGCGAATACAACTATGGCGGGGGCGGTGACATTTCCGGCGGGATCGCCGAGGCGGACGTTCTCGGTATCTTCGGCCGCACCGGCGTTTATTCGGCCAACGAATGGCCCGGGCCTTCGGCTGAGCCATACGTCGCCGGCGGATTCGAAATGTACCGGAATTTCGACGGCAAGAACGGATGGTTCGGCGACACGTCGATTTTCGCCGCGACGGACGACGCACCCGACACGTCCGTTTACGCCAGCCTCGATTCTTCCGATCCCAAGCGCATGGTGATTGTCGCGATCAACAAGACGGATCATCCGATCACGGCCAATCTGCAATTGGATAACAGCAAGCCCTTCGCCATCGGCAATGTTCATCAATTGACCCGATCAAGCCGCAGGCCTGTCAATGCCGGACAAATATCGCTGAAGGATCCGAGCGGTTTCAGCTACACGATGCCGGCGTATAGCGTCAGCACCATCAATCTCGTTGCGCCTTGAAGCGGACATACATCCGGCCGTGGCGATGCGAATCGCTGGGGAAAGCCTGCTATTAAGTTCTTATCCGAGCGGCGTTAAGATCAACGACTTCCAAATGGGAGTGTTTTGCGAGCGGAATCGGCTTCCTTTTTTGCGACATCGCCCCTCGCCGCCAGGGGTCGAATTCGCAAGCCATTCAACCGGTTTCGCTCTCGGCACGCAGGTTTATCGAGTTTCTTGCAGAATCTCGTTGACGTCGTTGCGGCTTGCTGGGTATATTCATATTGAGCTGTTTGTATCGGTCACTCCGAGAGCTTGGGCACGCGTGGGAGCGATGCGGACCCCACGCGGTTCCAATTGTGTCGCAATTCCACTCGCCGGCGCTGTTCGTTGCCGGTTTGTGAAAATTTTCACTTGGAGGGCATATCATGCGTCGCTGTTTTATCGCTTTGCTGCCTGCGGTTTTTCTGATGCTGGCGAATTCTGCCTATGCAGTTGTAGGCAACTTCGTCAACTTTGATGAGCAAGGGAATGGTACTCTTGTTTTTGGTGGTCAGATTGTTGGGGTCTTGCAAGGATTTATGTCTGTGGACCCAACCACAAATATGACTACGTTGACTTATCCCATTCAAGCCATTATGGGGTCGCCCGTGAGTGCAGGGGACGTGCTGATAACCGAGCCTCCTAGTAATTCTGCCTACAGCGATCTGCTTCGGTTCGACACCAATGGCAACCTCTACGTGTATTCTGATCTCGACCCCGGTGAAACTCCCCCGCCGCCGACCACCATCTCGGCCGACCAGGGTCTTCCGCCGCTTTCGGGCCCTCCGACGAATCCTTTTGCCAATCCGTACAATAATGTTGCCGGGCCATTCGCAGAAACCGGTCTGCCAGGACAGCCTTATAGCGACGATGCCAACGGGCTGTTTGGTTACATCCCGGGCGCGGGAGCCCCAGGTTTCATCATCAATGGTCCGCCGGTCATTTATAACTTCACCAGCGATGTGCCTGAACCATGCACACTCGGCGTATTGGCTGTCGGTTCGCTAGGCCTAATGATTCGCCGCCGCCGCGCGGCCTGATCCAGACAGCATTCGCTTACATTGATTTCCAACCCCTCGGCGGCACCGCCGAGGGGGTTTTCGTTGGTGTCAAGAATGTTCGGCTTCCAAGCGGGGCACGTTCACCTATCCCGCGAGAAGGAAACCTGAACGCCTGGTCTGAAATTGCACGACCCTGACCGGCTTCGGACGGCATTTGGCGATTCAAACTTGAATCGAAAAACAGACGGTGAACGCGGCGTGCGTGCCCCTTACTTGCGAGCCGCTTTGGCCTTCTTCTTCCTCCGTAACTCCGCATCGATGAACGCATCCAGCTCTCCGCGGTCCAACACGCTTTCGACGTTCGTCGTTTCGACGCTGGTGCGATGGTCTTTCACGCGGCGATCGTCCAGGACGTAGCTGCGAATCTGGTTGCCCCAGGCGATGGAGCCTTTCTCGCCATACAAGGCCTTCAGTTCGTCGTCGCGCTTGGCCTGTTCAATTTGTTCCAGTCGGCCTTTCAGGAGGGCCAGGGCCAGACGTTTGTTTTGTTGCTGGCTGCGTTCGACGGAGCAGGTGACCTGGATGCCGGTAGGCTTGTGGGTGATGCGGACGGCGCTGGCGACCTTGTTGACGTTCTGGCCGCCGGGTCCGCTGGCACGGACGAAGGCGACGATGTCCATGTCCGTTTCGGGGATTTGGATGTCGGAATCGTCCTCCTCGAAATCGGGGACCACATCGACGGAGGCGAAGCTGGTTTGGCGCTTGTTCTGGGCGTTGAACGGACTGGGGCGGACCAGGCGATGCACGCCGGCCTCGGCGCGCATGTAGCCGTAGGCGTATTCGCCCTTAACCAGCAGGGTGACGTTCTTGATTCCCGCCTGTTCGCCCCACGTGCGATCGACCTCGGCGACGTCCCAGCCGCGGCGCTGGAAATGGTAGAGATACATGCGGAGGAGCATCTCGGCCCAGTCCTGGGCCTCGGTGCCGCCGGCGCCGGCGTGAATCTGCACGAAGCAGTTCTTCGAGTCATTTTTTCCGTCGAGAAGAGATTGAAGTTCGACCTTCCCGGCTTTTGTTTCCAGGTCGGCCAGAGTGCGGTCGGCTTCGTCCATGGACTCGGCGTCGCCGGCTTCGTGGGCCAACTGGAACAGCGCCCGCACGTCGTCGATGCCGCGCAGCATCGCCTCAACCGGCTCGATTATCGCCTTCAAGACCTTGACCTCGGCGACGACGCCCTTGGCGGCATCCTGGTTGTTCCAGAAGCCGTCTTCTCCCATCTTGTTTTCAAGTTCTTTTCTGCGGGCAAGTTTGGCGGGCAAGTCAAAGAGAGTCCCGGATGGCAAACATCCGGGCTGAAAGGTCTTCGATCGACTGGGACAGGTTTTCGTGAATCATGGCGAAGGACTATAGCGTTGCCGGTTGCCGATTGCCAATTGCCGATTGGCGAATTGGCGGCAAAGGGGGCGTGACACAATCGGCGATACTGCAAGACAGAAGATTCTTATCGGCTATGGTTTTCGTCCCGATCGGCAGCCTTGACTCGAATATCAATGGGCGTCGGCGCTGTTAAGACCGCTGGCTGTCCCGCCAAAATTCGCAGCGGCCGTCTGCCAGCGTGAAGAAGATCGGGTCGCCGCCTCCGGCGGCCAATGTTGAGGCGTTTCGAGCTCAGGCTCGACGGGACCCGGCGATTTATCGCCGGGTCCCGTCCAGCGTGAGCTCGAAACCCGCCTGCAATGGCCGCGGAACGCGGCGACTCCTCCCTTCCCCTTTTGCAGACGGCCGTCACGAACGTGAACAGGCAAGCCAACGATTCGCGCATCGGTGGCGCATTGTCATATTCGAGTCAACCCGGCCGAACGGCACGAAAAGCGCAACCGATCAACATTTCTTTCATCCATCCGCCCCTGCCGAACGAGTTGCGCACCCGGCGGCAAACACGGGGAATACGGTGCCGGTCAATGAATCGGCGGCGGTTTGCCTTGGCGCAGGTTCCACATCCAGAGGCCCCAGCGCGTGTAGTACCCTTTGCTGGTTTCGCCTTCGCTTTGATGCGTTGCATTGGGCATGATGACGATTTCCTTGGGGGATATGATTCGGTTGAACACGGCAAAGACGCTGGAGGGCGGGGCGACTTCGTCGAGCAGGGCGACGCCGACCAGAACGGGGCAGTTGATGCGGGGCGCGAAATTGGCCGGGTCGTAATACTCGCTGGCGTGACGGACTTTTTCGGGGTTTTTGTTTGCGGTCCAGTCGTACCACATGGGCCAGCCCGGGGCGCGGGCGGACTCGGGGGCGCGCATGTCGCCGCCGGCGGGACGAATCGCCAAAACCGCCGAGAAATGGGGATAGAGCCCGGCGATCATGATCGCCTGCTGGCCACCTTGGCTGCCGCCGCTGACAACGAGGGTTTTCCCATCCCAATCGGGGCGGGATTGGAGATATTCGGCGGCCTGGTAGCAGGAAAGATACATGGGCAAAAAATAACTCTGATCGCGGTCGTCGTTGCCGATGGCCCAGTAATTCTTCAGCGGGCCGTCCAACTGCGATTTGTAGAACGCCTTGGGCTGATCGATGGGGATATCGTGGGCGCTGATGTCGAGGGCGAGCCAGCCATCGGCAGCGCGGTCGGTCACCCAGGCTTTTTCCAGGCCATAAACGCCGGCCCATTGGGGGATGAGGAGTGCGGGAAATTTTTCGCCATATTTCGGGCGGGCGATCTGGCCCTGGATGTGAATTCCACGGATGTTGTCCAGGGTGATTTTCCAATAGTCCACGCCGGGCTTTTCGCTATCGACGGCCAGGAGCCGGGGGTTGGGCGGAACGGCGTGGAGCTGGCGGACCTTGGCATCCCAAAAGGCGTCGAAATCCGCCGGGCACGGCGCGGCGGGGAAGATTTTGTCCGGCGCCGCCACGGCGCCGCCAACCGCTCGATAGTGCGTGCCATCGGCGGAATCAGCGGTAATCTCGAGCAGGATTGTGTCGGGCCGATCGAGCGTGGCCGTGATCGCGCACGCGCCGTTGGTAAACGAAAGTCTGCCCTTTTTTGCTTCGGTGCGGCCGCCGAGTTTTACCGAATAATCGGCGGATGCGATGGCGTCCGGGCCGGTCCACCGGACGTTCCAACGAATGGTTTGGCCCACGTTGTAAACGCCGTCGGGCTTCTCGCAGGCGACCACCAGGGCGCCGTCGGCGCGGCATCGGCCAGCACAAACCAATCCGACAATGAACAACGTGAAAAGCGTGAAATGTCTGCGCATGACAAGGATTATCAATCACCGGGGCTTTGGCACAAGCGGAAGCCCCGCATGTACATGCGGTGCCACGTTAATCCTCGACGGTGTCCTGAAGGACGGGGATGACGATGCCTCTGGGCGTTGGGGGCGCCTTGGGCATGACGATCATCGGAACGTCGGCTAGGACGCGGACCATGGCGATCTCGTCGCAGTCGTCGCGTTTCGGGCAGCGGACGCAATCGCTCCAGACCTTCAAGGGAAGATTGTCCTTGGCGACGACCTCGAAGCCGAGCTTCTCGAAAAACGCCCGCTCGTAGGTGAGGCTCATCAGGCGGCGGATTTGCAGCCGCCGGGCCTCGTCGGCGGCCCATTCCACCAGTTGCCGCCCGATGCCACGGCTGCGATATTCCTCGTCCACGGCCAGCGAGCGGATTTCAGCCAGATCGGCCCAGATGACCGACAGGGCCGTGCAGCCAACCACCCGTCCCGGCGCGACCCGGCTGTCGATCATCTCGCCATCGATTTCGTACACCGCGAAATCGCGCACCGATTCGTAGATCTGTGCCAGGCTCCTGAAGAGCATCCTGCCCAGCTCCGCGTGGCTATTGATGATCTCCTGAATGCGGGGAACGTCATGGATGGTGGCCGGTCGGATCATGGTTTGGAAGTTTAGCAGCGGACCGGTAGGCGAGTACACCCTACAATTCTTCGTCTTCCAGGGAAACGGGGCCTGGCTCGGTTGCCTCGACGAAGGTCCTGCGATGTTCCTCCGGCGCCGGGGAGATTTCCATGTCCACCTGGTCGTCCCCCTGGAAGACCAGGATCTTCTTCTGCCGGATCAGCTCCAGCAGGGCCAGGAATATCCCGATCATCTCGCTACGGCTCTTGCGGCCGATGATCAAGGCCCGCAACGACAGCTTGCCCTCGCGCATCAGGCGGTCCTCGATGTCCGCGGCGTGGAGGTCGATCGGCGTATCATCGTAGATGATCTCGTGAATCCTCGGGCCGCGGGTGCCGACCTCCTTCATCAGCCGGCTGAAGGCGGTCAGGAGGTCCCAAATCTGGACTTCGTCGAGATCGATGGGCGGCGGCTCATCGGCGGCGCCGGGGGGCGCGGCGGGAACGCGGGGGAAACGCCGCTCCTGTTCCTTCTGCCGTTTCTCCAGCAGGGCCGCGGAATCCTTGATCCGCTTGTATTCCAGGAGTTGCTGAACCAACTCGTAGCGCGGGTCGGCCAGCTCGGCGGCGGCGGAATCCTCGCCGCTGACCGGCGGGGGTTTGGGCAGAAGCATCGCGCTTTTGATTTCCATCAGCGTGGCGGCCATCACCAGGAAATCGCCCGCGACGTTGATATCCAGCCCGTTTTCCCGCCGCATTTGCTTGAGCATCTCGACGTAACCCACGTAGGAATCGAGAATGCGCGAGATGGGAATGTCGTAGATGTCCAGCTCGTCGCGCTTGATGAGATAGAGCAGCAGGTCGAGGGGGCCGTTATAAACATCCAGTTCTACGCGATATTCCACGCTTCGTCCTTGATTGGCGGTTGATTGATTTTAGTGTGCGCCGACCGATAATCCAGGGTGGGTCGCTCCAATGGCAAATGACGAGGCCCTCCAATTCGCGCGGCAGGTGATCGAAGCGGAAGCTTCGGCGGTGCGGGCCATGGCGGCGGCGATCGACGAATCGTTCGAGCGGGCCGTCCGGCTGGTGCTGGAATGTCCGGGCTCGGTGCTGACCAGCGGGGTGGGCAAGGCAGGCCACGTAGCCCGGAAGTTGTCGGCAACCCTGGCGAGCACGGGAACGCCGAGCCATTTCCTGTCCGT
>JBEKXM010000096.1:0-18764 GCA_049512115.1 Tepidisphaeraceae bacterium
CAACTCGTAACTCCTGCCCTTGGTTTTCAGCTTTCCGATTTCTCGTTCGCATCCTTGCCTCCGGCCGATATATTATTCCCATGCTTTTCGAGCCGCTGCTGGACCATGCCGCCCGGACTCCCACGGACATCGCGATGCTCGACGAGAGCGGGACGCACACGTTCGAGCAGTTGGCGGCGTCGGCCGCGGGAATGGCGGTGCATCTGGCCCAGACCACGCAACGGCCCAGCGTCGGCCTGATGCTTCCGGCCGGCGCGGGATTTGCCGCGAGTTTCTACGGAACGCTGCTGGCTGGCAAGAGCGTGGTGCCGATCAATTTCCTGCTGGGCGAGCGGGAGATGGCGCACATGATCGCCGACAGCGGGATCGACACCATCGTGACCATTGGGCAATTGAGGGGGAAGATCAAGGACGATGGGGTGAAAGTGGTGGACCTGGCGGAGCTTGCCGCGCGTGCGGCCGGGGCGGCGCCGGGGGAGGCGCTGGCGGCGGTTCGAAAGCGGTTGCCGGCGCCAAAGCCCGACGACATGGCCGTGCTAATGTACACCAGCGGAACCAGCGGGCTGCCGAAGGGGGTGGAGTTGACGTTCGGCAACCTGCAGAGCGACGTGGATGCGTGCATCGAACATGCGCAATTGCAACACAAGCACAAGTTTCTCGGCGTGATCCCGCTGTTTCATTCGTTCGGGATGACGGCGATGATGCTGGCGCCGGTCCAGCTTGGTTCGACGGTGATTTACATGGCCCGGTTCAGCGCGGTGGGGGCGGTGAACGCGGTGCGCGAGCATGGGGTATCGCTGATGTTCGCGGTTCCGAGCATGCTGGCGGCGATCGGGCATTTGAAGAGCGCGGTTGCGGAGGATTTCAAGACGATCTACGCGATGATCACGGGCGGGGAGCCGTTGCCGGCGCGGTTGCGGGAGATTTTTCAGCAGCGGTTCGGGCTGACGCTGCTCGAGGGCTATGGTCTGACGGAGACCAGCCCGGTGGTGGCGCTGAACATGCCGTGGATACACCGTGCCGGGAGCGTGGGCAAACCGGTGCCGGGGGTGGAGATAAAAATCGCGGATGAATCGGGCGATGCGCTGCCGCGGGGACAAAGCGGGGAGGTCTGGCTGCGCGGTCCGATGGTCATGAAGGGGTATCACAATCTTCCGAGGGAAACGGAGGCCGCTCTGACGGCGGACGGATTTTTCAGGACGGGAGACCTGGGAATGCTCGATGCCGACGGGTTCCTTTACATCACGGGAAGAAAGAAGGATTTGATCATCGTGGCCGGCGAAAAGGTCGCTCCGCGGGAGGTGGAGGAGATCCTGGTGTCCCATGCGGGCGTGGCCGAAGCCGCCGTGGTGGGGAAGAAAGACACCGGCCGGGGCGAGATGGTGGTGGCGTTCGTGATTCGGCGACCGGGCGAGGAGGCGTCGGCGGAGGCGTTGCGGGATTTATGTCGGGATCATGGCCTGGCGCAGTGGAAGATTCCGCGTGAATTTTATTTTCCGCCGGATTTGCCGCGTTCGCCCACGGGCAAGGTGCTGAAGCGCCTGCTGGCGGAGCAGGTGAATCCCCATTGACGGCAGCATGAGTAAGATGTTATCTTACACACGATGAAGACACGAGTTTCCAGCAAGGGCCAGATCGTTTTGCCGGCGGAAATCAGGCAAAAGGACGGCATTAAGCCGGGCCAGCAGTTCGAGGTTGAGCGGACCGACCGCGGCGAGTACCGCCTGGTGAGACTGGAGTCCCCCCCAACGAAGGCGTGATCGATTGGCTGCTGGCGTGCCCGGCAAAGGGATACTTCGTGCCCATTGAATCCGAGTCGACGGACGCACTGTGACTTACCTTGTCGATGCCAATGTTTTGAGCGAAGCGACCAAGCCGCAACCGCTGGCGAAAGTGATCGATTGGCTGCGCATCAATGAGCGCGAGATCGTCGTGGACCCGATTGTTTTGGGGGAGATTCGCTTCGGCATTCATCTGGTGTCCGCCGGCGCGCGGCGGCGGCGACTGGAACGCTGGTTTGCCGAAGGCGTTGAGAGAATTCATTGTTTGCCTTGGCAAGCCGCCACGGGCTTGCGCTGGGCCAAGCTCTTGGCGGAGCTTCGCGCCGCGGGGCAGTCGATGCCGATCAAGGATAGTTTGATCGCCGCGACGGCGCTGGTCCATGGTTTGACGGTCGTCACGCGCAATGAACGCGACTTTGGGAAGGCGGGCGTGAAAATTGTCGATCCGTTTGCCGAAGCGTAGACCATGCTCTTGTACCCTCATAGCCGCGAAAAAAACGGAGACCCAACTCATGTGGCGAAGTGCGTTGATCCTCTGCATTTGTGCGATTTCAATTGGCGATGAAACGCCTGGGTCGGACCTCCTGCAATCGCTGGCCGGAAAGGAAGCGCTTCGGCGCTACGAGGTTGCCTATGTCGCGGCGCGTCAGACTTATTATCGCTCGATGATGGATGCCGATGCGAAGAAAATCGCCGACCTCGACCGGGCGATGAAGATTGCGCTGAATGCCGCGAACCTTGAGGAAGCGAACCGCCTCAAGGCGGCCGGGGACGCCGCGGCCGACGTGCTCAAGGAACACAAGCTGGCGTTGGAGGACGTTTCCTCACAGCAGATCGCACAGCCGCAGGCCTCTCAGGCTTACTCCATCTTCGCGCACGAGCGATGGAAAACGACCGTGATCGTACAAAAGGGACAACGCTACCGTATTACCGCCCACGGCCAATGGAGCGGCGGGACAGACATGAGCAAAAACAGGCTCGTCTGCGGCCCCGAGGGCATGGTGGTGCCGGACGGGGACCATCAAGGCGACCTGGTCTGGTTTCTCGAAGGCCGCGTCAACCACAAGTATCCCTTTGCCATCGGCGCCAATTGCGAATTTGTCGCCAAGGAAGACGGCCCGCTCGACATGCAGATGATGAATTGGTGGATCTACGGCGCCGACGGAGTGATCGAGGCGCAGGTGCAGCATATCCCAGTTGCCGGACCGTAACCGATAACGCCCGGCCGCCGGCAACCCATCGCGTGAACGGCGTTAATGGCGTCTGATCTCGCATTGCTGCCCAATAAAGCGGCAGCTACGAGGCGGCGGCTCAACAAGCTTGCAATAATTGGGCCATTAGGGCCTCATTTCAGCAACGGCACCAAAATTGTTACAGCCCCGGCGGGATGCGCCAGGGCATAAAGCTTTTGCTGTTGGTTGCCGTAATGCTTGGCGGCGGATGCGCCGTTCAGCAAGACCGGATTTCGCTTTGGGTTCGCCAGGAGGGAGGGACCGTCGCCTCGGCAAACCCATCCCAAGTTCGATTGGAGTTGGTGGCGAAGCGCCTGACGCGCGGCAGGCCTGACTTGCGAATATCGGTCTACGTGTTGGCGTCCGATTCGGTTACGGCCTACAGTTGGCCCAATCACCACATCTTCGTGGCCCGTGGCCTGATGAATCGAGTTGACGACAACGAACTGGCGGCGGTGCTGGCTCACGAATTGGGACACCTGCTCGATCGCAGCCATGTCCCGATTACTATGGCGAGCCTGCGCGGCTGCGACAAGAATTTGGTGATCGAAGCCCGAGCCGACGCCATCGGTTCTGATCTGCTGCAAAGGCAGGGTTGTCCGACGGAGGCGATGATAACGATGCTGGGCAAAATCGAAAGTTCCGGAACGCTGCCGCAATTCTGCCAGATGGCAATGCAGCAGCGGATGGCGTTGCTGCGGTCGCATGCGCTGCGGCTTGAAGCGCTGCCCATGCTGCCAATCACCACTCAAAACTGAAGTTGACCGGCAAGGTCCATTAGCCGGTCGCTGGAAACCTGCCCAATGAGGCAAATCCAGCGGTCGTTTCGTTCAGTCATGACCATGTTCAATCGGCCGACCGCCTGGACGTGATAGGTCACACCGCCGCGAATTACGGTTGGCGAGGTGGGCGATCGCATGTCCGAGGCCTTGGCGACGGTCATGGTGACCGGGCCGCCGTTGTCTTCCAACAGAACGCAGGCGACTTTCTTGTTCTTCACGGATCGCATGCAGCAAGCCATGGTATATTCCGCGGGAATATTGGGGATTTGCGGTGACGCTCCCCATTGGGCGGCCAACATCTTGTTCGCCGCCGCGATGGTATCGACGCGGGTCACCGCCGTGCGGCCCGACACAATATCGTCGTGAAGTCGAGCCATCTCCGCCGGAGACGCCATGGCGGGTCCGCCCCAGGTGGCGATCAACACCGCGCCGATCATCGCGAAAATCAAAAGGCTTGCGGCGATCGCGCGGGATGGGCGCAGCCATTTCCAAAGCCGGATCGCCGGCTGGGCGTGGGTCCGCGGAATTTGTGCCTCGATCATTCGTTCCAGTCGCGACGTATCGACAGGCCGGGACCGGAGTTTGGCAAGCCGGGCGGCAGTGGCCCGTTCGAGGCCTTCATCCCGTGTTTCAGATTCCTGGTTGTCCATAACGCACTCCTGTCTGCACGAGCATTGCACGCATCAGTGCTGCACCAATCTCCGCTGGCGCGCCAATGGCAACAAGACCTGTCGCAGCATCGCCCTGGCCCGATGCACGCGCGACTTGATGGTTCCGACCGGCACTCCAAGGACGTCGGCCGCATCCTTGTGATCCATGCCTTCGACATCGACAAGAAGCAAAGTCCATCGCAATTCCTCGGCGATGCCTTGCAGGGCATCGATCACATCGGCATCCGAAAAAGCATTCAGTATCTCTTCCGGACTACCCCAAGCAGAGCTGGCCGTCGAATCGGCAACCGCAGGGTCGGCAGCCAAATCATCCAGGCTCACATGCGTCGCCGAGCCGGCTCGAGTGCGAAGGCGATCAATTCTCGCATTCCGCAGGATCGTCAGGAGCCACGCCTTCGCATTCGTCTCGGCTCGAAACGTATCCATTGCCCGGAACGCCTTGAGCAAAGTTTCCTGCGCCAGGTCCTCGGCGTCGGCCGCATTGGCGGTGTGAATCATCGCGGCGCGGAGGACCAGTGCACGGTGCGGCCAGACCGCCTCGTAAAACCGCTGTGTAGCTTCAGTCGCGTCCAATCGGCTCCACGGTAGCCGAACCACTTCTATTCTGTAAACGGGTCTGCATCGTGGAAAGGTTCAATGTCCGAGGACTAATGCTCCGCGCGCCGTCTTTTCGAGCCATTGAACCTTTTACGCCGCTCCTCTCGTTTGATGAGATGAACGGGCGGCCTTGAGCGGAGTTATCCGCAGCCGGTTCGGAAGATCAAACCATTGGAGAACTGCCATGCTTAAGAATCTACTGAATGCCGGCGTTTTGGCCGCGTTCGTTGCCATGCCGCTCATCTCGACCGGGTGCGCAAGCTCCGAGCCATACAAAGTGACCGGGGAAACGGTCTCGGCCAAGAATGATGCCGGCATCCCGGACAATCAGAATCCGCGGTATCTGGATCAGAAGGGCCACTTTCATCCCGACTGGGTTGGCGCGACCGGCCATTAATGGGCCGGCGGGAGCATGACGCCTTGGGCGATCAAGATTTGCAGTAGCGCCCGGACTTCGGCAAACTAGCCGAGGTCCGGGTGTTCCCGGAGCCCCGGGGACAACGGCATCGCCCAATAAATTGAACTACAGAGGGCACACCAGACCACAGCGGACACAGAGATAGAAGCGGTAAGTTAATCTTACTCTGTGCCCTCTGTGACCTCCGTGACCTCTGTGTTTCTTGTCAGAAGCAGGCAGCGATACACATGAAGCGCAATATCCTTCCAACGGCTCTGTTGATCGGGATCGTGGTTGCCGCGGTTTTTTTCATGCGGCGCAACGGCGGCCCAAACGCCGGCGCGGATGATTCTCATCCCGCAACCGCGGCGGCGCCGCAGGAACTTTGGACGTGCAGCATGCATCCACAGGTGATTCAGGATCATCCGGGTCTGTGCCCGATCTGCCGCATGCCGCTGACGAAACTCAAAACCTACGGCCAGAATTCCGGCGGCAAAGGCGAAAGCCGGGAGCTTCTGTATTACTGGGACCCGATGCTCGGCCCGTCGTCGATTTCCAACAAACCGGGCAAGAGCGCGATGGGGATGGATTTGGTGCCGGTTTACAGGGATGCGTCGGCCGGCCCGACGGTGATCATCGATCCGGTGATCGTCCAGAACATGGGAGTGCGGACGGCGCAGGTGGTGAAGGGTCCGCTACGGCGGACGATCCGGGCGGTGGCGATGGTGGACGTGCCGGACTCGGCGCAATACGACGTCAATCTGCGGATCAGCGGGTGGATCGAGAAGCTTTACGCCAACCAGGCGGGGATGCACGTTCATCGCGGCGAGCCTCTGTTCGATTTATACAGCCCCGATTTGCAGGTGGCGGCGGATGAATTGGTCGGGGCGGAATCGGCGCTGAAGTCGCTGGACGCGCAGGCATCGCCGGCGGTGGCGGCGGAATCGGGCGGTCTGGTGGATTCGGCGCGGCAGAAGCTGCGGCTTTGGGGAATCGCCGAGCGCGACATCGACGCCATCGCCGCATCGAGCAAGGCCCCGCGCACCGTTCCGATTCGCAGCCCGATCGACGGGGAACTGGTGGAGAAGATGGTCGTCGACGGATCGGCGGTTCAGGCCGGCGAGAAGATCATGCGGATCGAAGACCATCACGAGCTCTGGCTCGACCTGGCGGTTTACGAGCAGCAGCTTCCGTACGTGACGGTGGGCGAGATGGTGTCGGCGACGGCGGAGGCCGTGCCTGGAAAGACGTTCACGGGTCCGATCAGCTTCATTTATCCGCACATGAATCACGATTCGCGGACGGCGATGGTGCGCGTCACGCTGGATAACGCCAGGCACGAGTTGCGGCCGGGGATGTACGCCAGCGCGGAGATCATGACCGAGGTGGTCGCCGATGCGATTCTGTCGCCGCGGGAGGCGGTGATCGACACGGGGACTCGGCAGATCGCGTTCGTGGTGCAGTCGCAGGGCCATTTCGAGCCGCGGAAGGTGAGTCTCGGGCTGGTCGGGGACAACGACCAGGTGCAGATCGTCGAAGGATTGGCTCCGGGCGAGACGGTGGTGACGAGTGGGCAATTCCTGATGGACGTGGAGAGCCGGACGACCGAAGCGATCGAAAAGCTCCGCAACGCCGGGGGCGGCAATCCGTAGGGATTTCCCATGATTGCCAAGATCATCGAAATTTCGGTGCGGAATCGGTTCCTGGTGATGCTGCTGACGGCGATGCTGGTGGGGGCGGGGGTGTGGGCGGCGGTGCATATCAGTCTGGATGCGGTGCCGGATTTGTCGGACGTGCAGGTGATCGTCATCACGGATTATCCGGGCCAGGCGCCGCAGGTGGTGGAGGACCAGGTCACCTACCCGCTGACGACGGCAATGATGGGGATTCCGCACGCGAAGGTGGTGCGAGGCATCAGCATGTTCGAGACGTCGATGATCTACATCATCTTCGACGACGGCACGGACCTGTATTGGGCGCGAAGCCGGGTGCTGGAATATTTGAATTTCGTCCGCGACCGGTTGCCGGGCGGCGTCGAGCCGAAGCTGGGGCCGGATGCCACGGGCGTGGGTTGGGTCTATCAATACGTGCTTCATCCCGGTTATTACTGCGCGGAGCATCCGGAGGGGATCTGGCACGACGAGAGCGCGGACAAATGGTACGGCGACCCGGCCGAGGCGCCGGCGGACCGCCGCGCCGCGCTGACCAAAGTCCGCGCGTTTGACAATCCGGGGACGTGCCCGCTCACGGGCAAGGCGCTGGTTTCTTCCAACCAGGATTTGGCCAGCCTGCGCAGTTTGCAGGACTGGTATTTGCGTTATTCGCTCACCGGGGTCCCCAATGTCGCGGAGGTTGCGCCCATCGGCGGATTCGTGAAGGAATACCAGGTCGTTCTGAAGCCGGAGCAATTGCTGGCCTACAACCTGGCGGTGGGGACGATCATGAGCGCGATTCAGCGCTCCAACAACGACGTGGGCGGGTCGGTGGTGGAGATGAGCGAGACGGAATACATGGTCCGGAGCCGGGGGTATTTGCAGGGCTTGCACGATCTGGCCCAGGTTCCGCTGGGCGTGGGCAAAAATGGGACGCCGATTTTGTTGTCGGACGTGGCGACGCTGCAAGTGGCGGGGGAGGAACGCCGGGGAATCGGCGAATGGAACGGCCAGGGCGAAGCGGTGGGCGGCATCGTCGTGGCGCGGTATGGCGCCAACGCGTATCAGGTCATCCACGACGCCAAGGAGAAGCTGGCGGAATTGGAAGGCGGATTGCCGCCGGGCGTGACGATCAAAACCGCCTACGACCGCTCGGACCTGATCGAGCGCGCGATTCACACCCTGCGCCACACGCTGATCGAGGAAATGATCGTGGTGGCGCTGGTGTGCATTTTGTTCCTGCTGCACGCCCGAAGCGCGTTGGTGGCGATCTTCGTGATCCCCAGCAGCATGCTGGCCAGCCTGCTGATCATGTATCTGCTGGGGATCAACGCCAACATCATGAGCCTGGGGGGAATCGCGATCGCGATCGGCGTGGTGATCGACAGCGCCATTATCATGATTGAAAACGCACATAAACACCTCAATGCCGAGGAGGAGCGGGTTGCGGCGGGTGGGACGCCGCTGCCCCGAAGCACCGTGATTGTCGAGGCCGCCCGGGAAGTCGGGCCGAGCCTGTTTTTCAGCCTGCTGATCATCACGGTGAGTTTTCTGCCGGTGTTTGCGTTGACGGGCGAGAGCGGCCGGCTGTTCAAGCCGCTGGCGTTCACCAAGACGTTTGCGATGGCGTCGGCGGCGGTGTTGTCGATCACGATCATTCCGGTGCTGATGGTCTACTTCGTGACGCCGCGCGTGTTGCCCAAACGCTGGGGACATTTGCTGAACGTGCTGATGGTATTGGGCGCGGTCGTGGTTCCCGTGGTTTTGCTGGTTCTGCTGGCGGGAATGGAGCCGGCCGTGCGCCCGCACCTCTGGTGGCTTTCGCTGGGGTGGATTCTGCTGGCGTCCATGCTGCTGGCGCCGCAGAGAATTATCCACGAACACGACAGCCCGGTCAGCCTGGTATTGCAGAAGGCGTACAACCCATTTTTCTGGCTGGCGATGGATTACTGGTGGATCGTATTGCCGCTTGCGCTGGTGTTCATGGCATCGTGCATCTGGCCGATGTTGCGGCTGGGCAGCGAGTTCATGCCGCCGCTGGACGAGGGCGATCTGCTTTACATGCCGACCACCGATCCATCCATCAGCGTGACCAAGGCGCGGCAGGTTTTGCAGCAGACGGACAAGCTGATCAAGACGTTCCCGGAAGTCATGAGCGTTTACGGGAAGATCGGGCGGGCGGATACGGCGACCGACCCGGCGCCGCTGGACATGGTCGAAAGCGTCGCGCGATTGCAGACCGATCCGGAGCAATGGCGCCAGCGGAAGATGAGCTATTTTTTTGACTCCTGGCCCGCCGTGTTGCGCTGGCCGCTTCAGCACACGTTTTGGCCGGCCCAGCGGAAGATCACCATGGAGGAATTGGTTTACGGCTGGACGGACGCCGATGGAACGGACCATCCGGGCCTCAACGCTGTGGTGACCGAGCCGGGCGTCGCCAACGCCTGGCCCATGCCGATCCAGAACCGCACCAACATGCTGTCGACCGGGATCAAAACGCCGGTCGGAATCAAGTTCATGGGTCCGGATTTGCAGGTCTTGTCCGATCTGGCGGAACGCGCGGCGACCATCATGCTGACCGTCCCCGGCACCGCCAGCGCCTATCCGGAGCGATCGTTCGGCGGACTTTATCTCGACATCAACATCGACCGCACCCGGGCGGCGCGGTACGGCCTGACCACCGGCGACGTGCAGGACGTCATCAGTTCCAGCCTCGGCGGGATGAAAACGACCACCGCCGTTGAGGGGCTGGAGCGATATCCGGTCAACATCCGCTACGCCCGGGACCTGCGGGATGATCCATCGGCCATCCAGCAGGTCCTCATCCCCGCCCCCACCGGCGCGCAAATCCCCATCGGAGAGGTTGCGACCGTCAAGATCGAGCCGGGGCCGCCGATGATCAAAAGCGAAAACTCGCAACGGACGGCCTGGGTGTACGTGGACGTGAACGGGCGCGACATCGGCAGCTTCATCGCCGAGGCACGCCAGACCCTGGCGGCAAAACTGCAAATTCCAGCCGGATACTCGCTGGTCTGGTCCGGTGAATTTGAGAACATTCAGGAAGCCAACGCCCGGCTCAAGTGGGCCATTCCGCTGACGTTCATCGTGGTGGTGATCCTGCTGTATGCGGCGACGCGGAGCTGGTTCCGCGTCTGCGTGGTGTTGCTGGCCGTGCCGTTCAGCTTCGCCGGAGCGGTCTGGTTTTTATACTTCCTCGGGTACAACACGTCGGTGGCGGTGTGGGTGGGGATCATCGCGCTGATCGGCCTAGACGCCGAGACCGGGCTGGTGATGCTGTTGTATCTGGACAACAGTTACGAGCGGTTCAAGCGCGCGGGCAAAATGCACACCCGCCAGGACCTTTTGAATGCGGTCCACGACGGGGCGGTGAAGCGCATTCGGCCCAAGACGATGACGGTAGCGGCGGCGTTCTTCGGGCTGGCCCCCCTGCTGTGGGCCAGCGGCACCGGCGCGGACGTCATGCGCAGGTTGGCCGCCCCCATGCTGGGCGGACTCTTCACCAGCTTCCTCATGGAACTGCTCATCTATCCGATCATCTTTTACGTCGCCCACCTTATGACGCTTCCCAAGTCCGAAGTCGAGGGTTGATGCCATGTTGAAAACAATAACATTCCGATTTCCGCTGATCGCTTTGCTGGCGATGGCCGCCGGGTGCGTCGTTCACCCGGACGGAGAGCGCGATCTGCGCTCGCTGGCGGATAACGCCGGGAAAACGTTCACCAAGCCCCAGCTTCCGGAAAATGCGACGCCGCAGCAACTGCTCGAATTCGCGATGAGCAATAGTGGGGAATTGCAGCAGCGATATTGGGAATGGCGATCGGCCATCGAACAGATCCCCCAGGATGGGTCGCAAACGGCGTCGCTGAATTTTACGGCCGGGGCGACGATCNNNNGCTGGGGCTTTCCAACGACCCGATGACGGACATCAAGGTTCCGGCGAAACTGGACGCCGGGGCGAAACAGGCCCTTCAAACCGCCCGAGCGGCTGGGCAACGATTCATCAAGGCCCGGTTCGATCTGCGGACAAAAGTCCTCCAGGCGTATTACGAATACGCGCTGAACGCGCAGCTCATCGATCTGGAGCAGAGCAATCTGGGGTTGCTGCAAACGATGGTGTTCGTCACGCAGTCTCGCAACCGCGCCGGCGCCGCCGGGCAGCAGGAGGTCCTGAAGGCCATCGACGAGGCGGACCTTTCTCGCAACGATTTACAGAACATGCGCTCGCAATCGCCGGCGGAGTTGGCCGCGCTGAACGCCCTGCTGGGCCGGCCGGCCGATGCACCCCTGCCGCCGCCGCGCCAGTTTCCATCGCCAACGGCCATCCAGTATTCCGACGATCAGCTTCTCGATCTGGCCAAGCGGCGGAATCCGGAATTGCTCGCCGAGGCGGATGAATTGCTCGCCCGCCAACAGGCGATTCGCCAGGCCAAGCTCCAGTACATTCCCGATTTCAACCTCAGCGGCAGCACCGACCTGATGGGGATCACCCAATCAATTCTCGGCCAGGCCACGATTCCGCTATTCCGCCACGACGCCATCGAAGCAGCCATCGCGCAGGCGCAAGCAAACCTGAAATCATCCCAATCCATGCGCCGCCAAGCCGGCGACGATTTGGCCGCGCAATTGGTCGCGGACCTGGCGAGCCTGCGCGATGCCGATCGGCAACTGGTTTTATTCGAGCAAACGATCGAGCCGCGTGCCCAGCGCGTGGTGGACCTGGACCGTTCGGCCTACGAAGCCGGCCGGGAAACGCTGCTGGATTTGCTGGACAGCCAGCGATTCCTGATTTCCATCCGGCGCTTAGCGGCCAACCTGAAAGCCGAGCGCGGCAAACGGTTGGCCGACATCGAAGCCATCGCGGCCGTGGAATTCAACGGCGGGCGAACGTAGGGCTGGCAGCGACGGAATTGCGCGAATCCCACCGCGATCATATCCATCGGCAGGCCTATTCTCTATTTAACGCAAGGCATTGAAAACGTTTCTGTAGTGTTTGCGTTTTTGTTTTACTTGACGCGGGTACTCCGGTGCCCGATAATTGGCCTCTTATAAAGGCGGTTTATGCGGCGAACCCACTATCTCCGTGAACGCAAAAAGTTGGAATCTTGGGCCAAGGAACTTCGCGCCGAATTGGATCGTGTAGATCGAAGGATCGCGGCACTGGACGTCGTTTGGAACGAGATTTTTAACGAATCTGCCGAGCAGCCAAAGCTCGTACTCATGATGCCGGACGAAGAGTTGTTGGATTTGACATCGACAGATTCCGTTGGACAGACTTTGGAAAATGATCCCGCGCAACCGACGGTTGCCAGCGATGGAACAATCGGGAAAGCTATCGAATCTGTGGTGAGCTTTTTTGACGGTGATTTTGGTGTAAAGGAGGTCGAATCCCTTATCGTCGCAAAACACCCCGCTCTAATCGTAGATCGGACCACAATCGCCGGAAAACTGAGGAAAATGACCAAAGGCGGGCATCTGGAATTAGTCGTACAGGGGCGCGGTAGGCGACCAAGTTCGTTTCGGAAAGCCACGGGAAATACCGAAACGAAATCGACCTGAAAGGTAAGCCATGGCCGAGTCTCAAATCCTGCTATATCAGACCGAAGACAAAAAAACACAAATCGAAGTCAAGCTCGAGGCGGAGACCGTTTGGCTCAGCCAAAAGCAGATGGCCGATCTTTTTCAGACCACCATTCCTAACATTAATCTGCACATCAAAAATGTTTACGACGAGGGGGAACTGAGCAAGGAAGGAACTATTAAGGATTACTTAATAGTTCAAACTGAAGGAGGTCGCCAAATTAATCGTAGTGTTTCTCACTACACCCTTGACCTTATTCTTTCGGTTGGATATCGGGTTAAATCCCACATTGGCACAAAATTCCGCATTTGGGCAACCCAGAAACTTCGTGAATATCTCATCAAGGGATTCACTCTCGATGACAAACGCATGATAGAGGGCGACAGCCGTTATTTTGACGAACTCCTTGAGCGCGTCCGGGCGATCCGCACCTCGGAACGGCTGTTTTATCAAAAAGTTACCGACATATACGCGACCAGCATAGACCACGACGAAAACGCAGAAATCACTCGGAGTTTTTTCGCTACCGTTCAGAACAAGTTTCACTACGCCATCCACAATCATACCGCCTCCGAATTGGTTGTAGAACGGGCCAACGCCGAAAGGCCTAATATGGGATTGACCACATGGAAAAACGCTCCGGACGGACCGATTCGAAAAACGGATGTCTCGATTGCCAAGAACTATTTGAACGAGAAAGAGTTACGGGAACTCAATTTGATCGTGGATCAATATCTTTCGTTTGCCGAGCTACAGGCAACACAAAAGAAACCCATGCATATGCAGGATTGGGTCAACAAGCTCCATGACTTTCTTACGCTCAATGTTGGCCAAAGAATTGGCAGAAAAGCAGTTCGAGAAGTTTGAGGAAAAACGGCGAAGATTTGAGGCCACAAATCCAGTCAGTGATTTCGACAAGAAAGTAAGGCAACTAACGGACAAGCGAAAGCCGAAAAAGCCCTAAGCGAATTGTGGACTTCTTCGAAACAGAAAAACGGCCGTCCATCTTTTCGCAAATCTTACCGCCGATTTCGCCACAACTCTCGCCCGCACGGTAGCATCGATCCGTAACTTTTTCTCCGCGTTGATTCTTCGCGCTCTTCGCGCACTTCGCGCACTTCGCGGTGAAAATGCGTTCTAACGACGTCCCCTGGCCGATAGTTTTCGGGCGACGGCTTCGCGGTGAAAATGCGTTCTAACGACGTCCCCTGGCCGATAGTTTTCGGGCGACGGCTGTGGGGTCGTCGGCTTCGGCTGGCGTTAACGGTTCTAATTTCCAAACGGTCGTCAACCGTACGGGGGCGGGGCCGAGGGCGGCGGTGGGGGAAGTGAATTCTAATTCGGTGAATCCGCCGACGCCGAGGACTTCGGGGGAGGAGTCCGGCTCGGCGTAGAGTTGGGCCTTTTCGCCGGGGAGGTAGCCGGCGGCGGGGGGAGAGACGCTGCGAATTTCGATCGACAGTAGTTGCTGGCCGAGGACTACCGCGAGCAAGTCGGCGTCTAAGCCGATTTTGCTTTTGGAATCCGCGGGACGATCCAGGATTGAGATTCCGTCGATGACTTGTGGCGGGCCTGGCCACGGGGAGAAGCCGAGCGGGCGGAGGGTTTGGCCGGGCTGGCGCGCGAAGATTTGTTTGGTGGGGGGAACCTCGGCGATGGACCAGACGGCGGCGGGAAGTTGGCCGGCGGCGGGTCCGGCCGGGTCGAAAGAGATTTCCTCGGTCATCTCGGCGCTGGAGGAGGAGAACGTGAACTGGCGGACAATTCGCGCATCGTAGCCGGGTAATGTTTGCGAGATCATCCGGACGCCGTTGGATTGGATTTGGCAGTCATAGGGATATTGGTCGGATGCGGGCGGGGGCGGCCAGGCTTGGCCGGTGCGCTGGAGCCATTGGTCTTGCGGCCAGGGCCAACTTTTTTCGCCGCCCCAATTGCCCGATTGCCCGGCTTGGGAGATGGGGACGGTGGGATTTTCCCACAAGACGTTGTCGCCGCCAACCATGGCAAAGCGCATGAGCCGGCCGCCGATGGAAGGGACCACAATTGCTTCGATCGTGCCGTTGGTGATTCGGATGCTATCGGCGAATTGGCGATAGGCGACGTGCTCAACCTTCAGGTGGGATGCCACGGGTTCTCCTGAATTGGTCGCGGCCCAGCCCGCCAATGCGACGAGGCACAAGATTGATTGGGCGGCCCCTATCGCCAGGCGCGGCGGATGCTCGTCGAACGGATATCGGCGGATCCGTTTCAATCGCGGGGATTGTAGCAGGTTTCGGTGATTGCTCGTGAATCAGCCGAGGAGCCCGCGCGGGCATGGCCAAAGATTTTTGCAAGCTCGGAAGAACCCCCACCCCAACCCTCCCCCTGAGTACAGGGCAACTTTTTCGATCTATGCTGCAAGTCCTTTAATTCCAGAGTGTAATTGAACCGCAGAGACCGCGGAGACCGCAGAGAAAATTCCACCCGGCTCGGGGCAACCATAAACGAGCCTCCCCAACGTGTTAGCGCACGGTTCCGCCAAAGAAATTCTCTGCGGTCTCCGCGGTCTCTGCGGTTCAATCGACTGTTCAATCGACGGGCAATCATGGACTTACGGAGAAGATCAAAAATGTTGGTACAGGGGGAGGGGGAAAAAGCGCAGGGCATGGCAGGGACCGATAATCCCTCATGGATCAGTCTCAAATCGGCCGATAGGAACAGCGAAGGACGCCATGGACGGTGCCGCGCCGAGAATTCTCTGGACTGGCATTTCCCTGCTTGAGTCGCGATTTTTGGCGAACGTTGAGGCGTTGGCGCGGCGTCTGCCGGAGTTAGCGCATTGCCTGAAGAATCTGACGCCGAGGCAGGCCTACCACATTGCGCCGGTGGGGGATTCCATTCAACTGGGGGTTGGCAACGGGCTGGGGGTGACGCCGCTGGCTCACTCGCTTGGGCCGACGACGGCCAAGGAACTGGCCCGCAAGCTTTATCCTTCGGGATCATGCGACCGGCCGGTGATGGTGGCGGGGGAGGACATGGGCTGGCTGTGGAACTGCCTGTATCAGTTGCCATGCGCTGCGCCGCTGGCGCCGGGACATCGGCCTCCGCTGTTTTTCGTGATTGGCGATGTCGAACGGCTTTGGGTGCTTATGCATGTCCACGATTGGCAAAGGATGCTGGCCGACACGCGCGTACGGCTATTCGCGGGTGAAGGCGCGTTCGCGGAATTTCGCGCCACCTTGCAAGCGAACGCCGCTTGTCCGTGGCCGAGGATTTGCGTCACGGTCGATCCGTCGCTTTGGCCGGCAGGTTTGACGATCGATGGATTGATGGAGGAATTGACGGCATTCGCCAACCAGCGTCTATCGCAACTCCAGAGCGATTTGCGCGTCCATGCCGATAGCTTCACACCGCAATCGATTGCGGAGCAATATCGCGGCGGCAAGCCGCTAAGAGTGCTGGGAATCACCTCGCGCTACACGACGTTTCTTCAATATTCAATGCGGGGTTGGCTGGATGCGCTGGCGCGTTTGGGTCATCAGACCGAGCTATTGATTGAGGCCGCCGATCATGAGCTGGCGAACAATCTGGTCACCGCGGAGGCCTGCGCCCGGTTCAAGCCGGATCTGATCGTGATGATCGATCACTACCGTGCGGAGATGGCGGGCCTGCCGCAGGGCGTGCCGATGGCGATGTGGGCGCAGGATTACATGCCCAAGATTTACAGCCGGGAGGGCGCGGCGGCACAAGGGGCGCGCGACTACGTCCTGGGGTTCCCGTACGAAAAGCTGCGGCTGGTGCACGAGTTGGGTTATCCCGGGGACCGTTATCTGACCGCAACGATCGGCATGGACCCCAATCGCTTCGCGCCGCGAGCGGCGGACGACCCGCAATTGGCGCGTTACGCATGCGATGTCAGTTTCGTCACGCACGCCAGCGTCCCGGCCGAGCAGATCGTGAAGGAGCAGATCGACCGCAACGGCACGCCGGAGGCGAAGCGGCTGCTGGGCGCGATTTTCGAGCAACTCCGGGCGGCGTATGACGCGGACAGGGCGCTGGTCGCGCCACCGGCGATTCGCCGGATCATCGACCAGGGATTCATCGACAGCCGGACCCAGGCAACCGCGGAGTTGGTTCAGCAGTTGATGGGAATGTTCTACATGCGGGTCAACGATGCGCTGTTTCGCCACCAGTCGCTGCGCTGGTTGGCGGGGCTGGGAATCGACCTGCGGCTCTATGGGCGGGGCTGGGAGAACAACCCGACGTTCAAGCGGTTTGCCCGCGGGGTGGCGGACCATCAGGGCGAGCTGTCGCTGATCTACCAGGCCAGCCGGATCAACCTTCACGCCAGCCCGCTGGGCAGCCTGCACCAGCGGGTAATGGAGGGGCTGGCCAGCGGCGGGTTTTTCCTGCTGCGCCGGGGCGACGGCGACATCGCCGGCCGCCTCTACGCCCGGCTCTGGGATTTCTGCCAACGCGCCGGAATCGCCACCGACGAGCAGCTACGAAATTGCACCGATCCGGAGTTGCGAGACACGCTGCGGCAGGTCGTTGACATCCACCAATGCGATCCGTTTGCCGAGAAATACACCTTCATGCAGCTGCTTCAGACGATGCACGAGTGCGAATACCTGTGCTCCGCCGGCTGTGTCTGGGGAACGGACTACGACGAGACGAGCTTCAATTCCAGGGCTGAACTGGAGGCGAAGGTAACGCACTTCCTGGGCAGTCCGTCGGAGCGGCAACGGATAAGGCAATCGATGCTGCAACCGGTTCTGGAGCGGTTCACGTACGAGAAGACATCGAGCCGGCTGCTGGAGTTGATTGCCGCGGATCAGGCCAGGGCGACCGCAGAGTCGCAGGCTCCGGCGGACGCCGCCGCGCTCGCGGCGTAAACCCAATACCATTCAGCAACCGGAGCAGGTCTTTCCGTTAGCCCCCGGCTTTGCCGGGGTTCTCTGTGATGAGCGCAGCCCAATCCATGTTGAGCGAAAAGACCGATCCATTCTCACGCAAACCCCGGCAGAGCCGGGGGCTAACGGAAAGAGGCAACTACCGCCATTGAAGGGTATTGGGCGTAAACCGCCAATGCCGTTTAGGCCACCTGGCTCAGCCCGGCGGAACTCCCCAGCGCGGCGGACAGTTCCTGCTTCCATCTCGCCACCGCGGCGGCGTCGATCGTCAGTCGAAGTGGTTGGCTGCCGGCGATCCACGACCGCAGGGAATCGAGGTCGCTTCGCCAGACGAGCGGCAGAGCGGTGTCGGCGGCGATTTCCGTGGCCCGGTTGTCGATCCCGAGCACCAGCGACCGCCGGCCATGCTCCAGGCATTTGATCCCGCAGTGCAACCGGGTCCCGACGTAGTCGATCGGTTCGCGGCGGAGCAGCAACTGCTCCAGCTCCGCCACAGACCGGTCCAGCAGGATCGCCGGTCTGGAGAACTCCGCCAAGTACCGCGCGTCGCTGCCGCCCTGGGGCCAGAAGTACACCCGCTTGTATTGCGAGAACAATAAATCCAGCAACTGCCGGTCCGCCGGCCGGTTCTTGTTGTAATCGGTCAGAGTCAGCAGCACGTCGTCGGACTTGGTCGTCGGAACGGTGCGAAGCAAATCCGGCGTGAGCCGCCACATCGTCGGGCAGCCCGTGTTGATGACATTGGTCAGCCCCATGCCCCGCAATTTTTGGCTGGTGTAGTTGTCGCGGACCGATTGCGGGAGCCGCGGCGACAACGCCGACAGCAGCACCGACCGCGTGTAGGCATCGGGCTCGTCCTGGTACTGCCACCAACCGGCGCCCATCAACACGACGCGCTCCAGGCGGGCCGCCTCCGCCGGGGAGATGTGCCACTGGCGGTACTGCTGCATGTGGCTGCTGAGCAGGTTGGTCCCGCCGACGATCAGCAGATCGCTGCCCGCCGCCAGTTCCAGTTCGTCGGCCGTCATCGGCATTTGCGATGGAACCGAAACCCAGTCATACCCCGGCAGGAAGTCGGTCAGCTCGCGCACCACGGCCTGGCGAACGATCAGGTCGCCCAGGTTTCCCGGCGGCCCACCCTCGCGAGAGGTGATCGATGGG
>JBEKXM010000097.1:0-10976 GCA_049512115.1 Tepidisphaeraceae bacterium
GTTGAGTGTTGAGCGTTGCATTATTTCCGAATTGAATGCAACACTCAACACTCAACACTCAACGCTCAACATTGAAGTAAAGAGACGGCAAGTTGCGGAACCCCATCACCCATTCATCGCTTCCACCCCACCCATGATCTCCGACAGTTCCGTCGTGATCTGGCTCTGCCGTGCCCGGTTGTATCTCATCGTCAGCGACTTCACCATCTTGTCCGCGTTGTCCGTCGCGCTCTTCATCGACACCATCCGCGCCACGTGCTCGCTCGTCGTCGCATCCAGAAACGCCTGGAACATCGCCGTCTTTACCGTCAGCGGCAACAACTCGTCCAGCAGCGTCTGCGCATCGGGAATGAAATCGTAAATCGCCTCCACCCGCAATCCCGCCGCCTCCGCCCCCGTTGCCTTTGGCGCCTCCACTCCCGCCAGCGGCAACAGCGCCATGACCTCCGGCTTCTGAGACCCCGCACTGAGGAAGTTCATATACGCCACGTGCACCGCATCGCATTCCCCGGCCGTGAATTTCTCGATGAACGATTGCGCGATCTTTTCCACGTCCTCGAACTTCGGCGTGTCGCCGATCTCCAACCTCTGCGCGATCGCACGACGCTGAAAATTGAAATAGCTCACGCCCTTTTTCCCCGCCACGTGCAACTCGATCTTCTTCCCCTGCGACTCCTGCTCGCGAATGAATTGCCCCGCCAGCCGCAAAACGCTTCCGTTATACGCCCCGGCCAGCCCGCGATTGCTGGTGATCACCACCAGCCCCACCGTCCCACTCTCCTGGGCCGCCGGCCGTCTCAGCAGCGGATGCGTCACGTCCCCCACGCTCCCGGCCACCTCCGCCACCAGTTCGCGCACCTTTTTGGAATACGCCTTGGTTCCCACCGCCCGCTTCAGCGCTTTCTGGAATTTCGCCGTGGCGATCATCTGCATCGTCTTGGTGATTTTCCTGATATTCCGCACCGCCTTGCGGCGCTTCACGATCGCCCGAGCCTTGGCCATAGGGCCAAAATTGGATACGAAACCCCCGGACCCGTCAAGGCAACCGCACGCCCTTTTAGCGGCCGCACTTGTGCGGCGCGTCCGATCGGAAATCGATAACAATTGCGAATTTCCTACCGCTCGAACATCCAATATTCGTTGAGTCGGCGGACTGTGTTCGGATATGATTCCGCTTCGTCATGCACAAATCTGCAGTGGGCATAATTTTTGCGGGGATCTGTCTAGCCTTAACGACGACGGGGATCGTCCGCGCAGATTCTGTATCGAGCCCGGCGCCCGCCGGGCAAGCCAGCAAGGCACAATCTCCCGAGGATGTCTTCAGGTCCAAGGGACTCACGCACCTGGGCTTCTGGCTCATTCTCTGCGATGAAGAGGATATTCACGACAACATCAGGGCACTTAGGGCAGCCAAAATGTCTATACGCGATGACGTGGTGGCGCGGCGGGATTCGACCGTTGCCCTGAATCAAGCCCACCGAAACCTCGACCAGTTGGAGGCGGAACTCAAGACGACGGAAGACCAGCTCACCCAGTCGATCAACAACCCTGTGCAACTCGATAACAAAAATGTCGAGCCATATAACAACTGGGTCAACACAAACAACAAACTCCAAGCGAAACGCGACTCGCTGATCGAGGACATCCACAAGCAGGAAAGGGAACTCGACGAACTCCAGAAGCGCGATGCAACTATCAAGGATTCCCGCTCGCGGTACGTCAACATGGCGATGGATATGGGGAGCAAGGCTGAATCGGTGGCTGCGGCCTACGCGAGACTGGCCAAGGACACGGAACTGGCAGCCGCTATCGATCAGTACAACCAGACAGCCCAGCCCCGCGCAAGACTCGGCCCGTCGGGACGCTTCCTCGACGACCTGCAGTTTATCCGCCAGTGTGCCAAGGAAGTGCTCTCCAGTCCCGTGCCGGTGGAATCGGCCGGCGGCGTGGACTGCGTAAATGCCGTGTTAAATGGAACGCTGACCGCCACCATGGTCTGGGATTCCGGCGCAGCTATGGTGACGCTCAGCGCCGCGACGGCCAGCGCCGCGGGGCTTCAGCCCACGGACAAAGATGAAAGCATCGACCTGACGGTGGCGGATGGGCGGAAGGTTACAGCGAAGGTCATGACGCTGGATTCGATCCGGTTGGCGGGATTTACCGTCAAGAACGTTGAATGTGCCGTGCTGCCCCCGGATTATCACGGGACCGACGACCTGCTCGGTGATACCTTCCAGAAGCATTTTGTCTGCCGGCTCGACCAGCAGACCCGCCAGCTTCAGTTGACGCCAATCGATTCGTCGGTCACGCAGGGGCCTGTGGTCGGACCGCTTCCAAAGCCGCAACCCAAACCTGTTGCCGCCGCCGCATCAAACAGGAATTTGCTCAGCACCATGCAGGGAGATACGTCGCGGCTGGACAATGGGGCGATCGTGCTGCAGGGCCATGAACGGATCACCACCGCGCGGACATTTTCGCCTCCCGTGAAACTTACCATCATCGCCCAGACGGATTCCACGAATCTTCGCATCTCCTACGCGGCCGATCAGATCATTTTCAACTGGGAAATGAATCAGGACCAGCTTCGGATCGACGGCGGCCCCGCCGGCGGGCGGCACACTGACCGAGCCGGAAAAATCCCCACGAATCAGTGGGTCAAGGTCGAGATCATAGTCCTTCCGGATTCCATGAAAATCCTTGTCGACGGCCAGCAGCGGTTCTTGACCCAGGCCGATTTTTCACACGTGAATCAGGGCCTCTCCATTTTCCCCGCAGCCGGCTCGGTCGTGAAAGTGAAATCGGTCGTGGCCAAATAAAGGGGCCATTCAAGATTTCACTCGCCGTGCTACGTTTGATGGCGCCGAAACCGCCGCGGTTCAACTCCCCTTCACTCCCCGATCACCTTCACCAGCACCCGTTTCGCCCGTCTCCCATCGAACTCCCCGTAAAAAATCTGTTCCCACGGCCCGAAGTCCAGCCTGCCCTTCGTGATCGCCACCACCACTTCCCGCCCCATGATTTGCCGCTTCATGTGCGCATCGGCATTGTCCTCGCCCGTCCGGTTGTGCTGGTACGTTTTCGGCGAAGCGTCAAACGGCGCCAGCTTTTCCAGCCATTTCTTATAATCTTCGTGCAAGCCGGATTCGTCGTCGTTGATGAACACGCTGGCCGTGATGTGCATCGCATTGACCAGCGCCAGGCCTTCCCTGACGCCGGATTCCGTCACGATCTGCTGCACCTGCTCGGTGATGCGCTCGAACCCCACCCGCGTCGGCAAATGAAACGTCAGATATTCCGTATGTGATTTCATCCCCGAGAGAATACATTCGGCCGTTCATTCTGGCGATGCTCCTGCTGTTCCCGCCTTGCGATATGTTTCCAATATCGCGCTTCCGGCCAACACGATCCCCGCACAAATCCAGACCCATCCGCACGCCCCGCCCGCATGGCCGCTCCCCACCAGTTCCGCCAAATTCCACCAATACCACAAATGCACCCCCGTCAACGCCCCCAGCGGCGCCACCAGCACCGGCAACGTCAGGTTGAACCGCTTCTTTCCCTTCTCCTGATTGGCCCACATCGCCGACACCATCATCCCCGAAAGAACGATCATCGTTCCCATCGCCGGAAACACTGCACATTCCCATGTCGGCCCCCACCGATCCGCATTCCAATGTCCGTCAAAATGCACCGGCGCCCGCGCCGGCCACGGCCTTCGAGCCGCCGTCAGCGCGATCATCGCCACGACCGCGACGATTCCCGGCAAATGCACCCACCACGAATTTCGCAACCCGCGATTCACCATGGCCGACCCTGATTGGGCTCAATTTCCGAAAGATATACCGCGAAGACGCGAAGGACGCGAAGTTGCGCGAAGGAATATCAATTTGACTTCGCGCAACTTCGCGCTCTTCGCGTCTTCGCGGTAAGCTGCATTTGAAGCTCGCCATCGCAACGAAAATCGGATGAAGACAACAGCGACATTTTCATCAGCGCAGGCTTCCGCTCTCTACCCTTTTCTCCCCTTTCTGCCATATCATCCCATTGCCATGCCCCAAGCGTCATTTCCCCTGATCCTGCAAATCACCACCCCGCAGGGCCAGACCGCCCAGCGCGAATTGGCCGCATCGCCTACTGTGATCGGCCGGCTTCCGGATTGCGATATTCAACTCGACAGCCAGCGCGTTTCCCGCCGCCATGCCCAGCTTGTTCGGGATGATCTGGGCCGATGGCTTGTTCGCGATCTCGACAGCCGAAATCATACTCGTGTCAACGGCGAGATCGTTGCCGAGCGCCTGTTGGAGAACGACGATCTCATCGAGATCGGCCAATTCCAGCTTCGCGTTTTGCGGCTGGACGGAGCACCTGAACCGATGGATTCGCCGACAACCGCCTGGTCCGCCGAGCAGCCGGAATCGACCGACATTCGGACGCTTTCCTCTTCGCCCGCTCAGCGCCTGAACGCCTGGCACCTGACCAAGGTGAATGCGCTGGGCCAACGATTGGCGGAGATTCCAGATAGCCGCCAGCGGTTGGTGGAGCTTTGCCAGGCGCTGGTGGAGCAGGGGATGAGTTGCAACTGTGCGGTGGCGTTGCGGATCGCGCGCCAGGAGCATGCCCAGCCTCAGCTTTTGTGTCCGTATCAACTTCGCGCCGGCGGCGCCGGGCAGGCGAAGCCTCCCGTGCCGCCGCCGGGAATTTCCCGCGCGGTCGTCCAGGCCGCCGTCGAGGCTCAGCAGCCCGTCCTGGCCGGCGGGGCGATCGCCAGCGGATTGACCGTCAGTTTCTCCGATGCCGAACGCGGCGTCACCGCCATCATCGCCTGCCCCCTGCGAATCGAATCAACCATCGCCGACATTCTCTACGCCACCGTTCCCCACGATTTCGGAACCTTGGATTGGCTGGCGCTGGTGACGCTCGCCTGCGAGCAATACAAGAAGGCCGAGCTTCAGATCGAGGCCCGCAAGACCACCCAGGACAACGCCGCCATCCGCCATGAACTGCAAAAGGCCCGGAAGATTCAGATGTCCCTGGTCCCGCTGAATCCCACGGCGACGGGTTTGGAAGTCGCCATCGGCTTCGAGCCGTGCCTCTGGATCGGCGGCGATTACGCCAACGTCCTGGCCGCTCCCGATGGCCGGGTCCTCATGATCGTCGCCGACGTCTCCGGCAAGGGTTTGCCCGCCGCCATGGTCGCCACCGGCGTTCACAGCGTCGTGGACGGCTCCGTCGGCCAGGGCAAATCGCTGGCCGAAATGGCGCAGGGGCTCAACCGTTTCCTCATCAATTCCATGGATCGCCAAAGCCACCTGACCGTCCTGGCGGTATTGTTCGATCCCCGCACCGGCCACGCGGAATATCTCAATGCCGGTCATCCGCCCATCCTGGTCGTCCGCCCCGACGGCGACGTTCGCGAACTGAATTGGGGATGCAATCCACCCCTCGGCGTCTTGCCGACCAGTCCGATCATTGATACCGCCGACCTTCAGCCGGCTGAACTGTTGTTTCTCTACACCGACGGTGTCAGCGAAATGTACGATGCCGCCGGGAAAATGCTCGGCGTCCAAGGCGTGAAATCACGCCTTGGCGAACTCTATTCCGCCAACTCAGGCGCCCCGCTCGCCCAACTGCGCGATCGGCTTTCACAAAAGCTCGACGAGATTCGCGGCCCGTCTCCGGCGACCGACGACCGCACTTTTCTGCTCGCCCGGCGATTGTGAACCCCCTTTTTCCGCCTCCCCGGACTTTGACCATCGTTGATTCGAACGTTTACATCGCCTAAAAATAAACCACAGAGAGCACAGAGGCCACAGAGCACACAGAGACAAAACCATAAATTCAGTCTTCCTCTGTGCCCTCTGTGGTCTCTGTGCTCTCTGTGGTTTTTCCATTGGAGAATTTTCGAATGCAATACCGCATCCTTGGCCGAACCGGCGTGAAGGTTTCCCCGCTTTGTCTGGGCACGATGAATTTCGGCGGCCGAACCAACCCCGCCCAGTCCAAACAAATCCTCGACCAATATCTCGAACTCGGCGGAAACTTCATCGACACCGCCAACGTCTACAACGACGGAAAATCCGAGGAAATCATCGGCCAATGGATCAAGGAACGCGGCACGCGCGACCGGATCGTGTTGTCCACCAAGGTCCATGGCCGGCGGTCCCCGAACGTCAACGATGCCGGAAACCATCGCTGGCACATCGTCCGCGAGGTGGAGAATTCCCTGCGCCGCCTGGCGACGGAGCGAATCGACGTCTATCACATCCATCGTCCCGATCCCGATACTCCCATCGATCAAACGCTGCGCGCCCTGGACGATCTGGTGCGACAGGGCAAGGTGCTATATCTGGCCAGCAGCGTGTTCGCCGCCTGGCAATTGGCCGAGGCCCATTTTCTGGCCCGGGAATTGGGAACCGCCCGCTTCGACATCGAGCAACCGCCGCTGAACATCATCGACCGCCGCATCGAAGCCGACGTCCTGCCGTTCTGCCGCAAATACGAGATCGCCACGATCACCTGGGCCCCGCTGGCGCGCGGCCGACTCGCCGGCGCCTACACGCGCGGCGGCCGCAAAATCCCCGACGGAACCTGGTACAAATCCCAGGGCAAATCCGATTTCCCCGCCAGCCAATGGCCGCTGATGGAAGCCGTCGACAAGCTCGCCGACGCCCACGGCATATCCTCCAGCCAGTTCGCCATCGCGTGGTGTTTACAAGTCCCCGGCGTGACCTGCCCAATCATCGGCCCGCGCACCCCCGATCAATTACAGGACAACATGTCCGCCCTGACGGTGACGTTGAGCGCCGACGAACTGAAATCCGTGGACGCCCTGAATCCCCCCGGCGAACTATGCCGCGACCGCAACCTGGGCCCGGTCCCGCGGTGAAATCACTTCGTTCAAGCGGAAAGCACGGCGGCGTCGATTCCCTGGAGCATTGGAGGGAATTTCAGTAGGTTCGTCATGATTGCGGTGGCGGCGGCGAAACGCACTGACTGGAGTGTTACAACGGCGGCGGGGGTCGCCGCAGTCTGTTTTCCGCCGTTATGTTTCGATTTTCCTGACCCGTTTGTCGTCCTTTGGGTGCCGGTTGTACCGGAAGTGGAACTTCCCGCCGTCGTGGCGCCGCTCGTGCCGGAGCCGGAACCGCCGGCGAGCGTCGAGTTGGTCGTACCGTCCAGACCGGTCGTCGGTGGAAACTGCGTGCCCGGGGCGGCGACGATCGGCGATAAAATGGTCGGCGTGACGCTTCCTCCTTCGGTTACGGCGAATCCGGTGATCGAATTCCCCGCTTGCGTCAGCACCAGACTTTGCGCGACATCGAGCCCAATCGAGCCGGCGGCTGCCGCAGAGCCCAGGGAGAATGTATTATCCACCAGCGTCAGGTACGTGGTGGCCGTTCCAAAGTTTGCCACGTCCAATGCCACTGGCGCGCTCGATACAATGTTGCCTTCAAAAATCACGTAAAACGGCGATCCCGAAGTATCGCCATCTCCGAACCCGAAATAATCGCCATCTTTCAAAAGAATCCCAGCGAAGCCCGGGCTGAGCATGCTGATATGGTTGAAGCGAAAGACCGAGCCGACGTTGCCGATCTCATTTGACGTGCCATCATTTTCAACCCAAAAGCCGCTTTCTGTGTTAGTGATGGTGTTGTTTTGAAAGAGATTGAAATAAACGGGCATGACGTTGCCGCCCGAGTCCAGTGCCACGTCATTGATCCCGTATCGGGTGTTGCTGATGGTATTGGAATCGACGACGCAATTGATGGCCGCCCCCCAGAACTCCACGCCGGCGGACGCGGTCTCGGTCACCCCCTTGCCTTGCAGCAAGTTGTCGTACACGGCGATGTTGTGAAATATCAGACCCACGCGAATGACGCTGGTGGAGTCGGGAAGAGCGGCCCACGTGCCGGCCAACGTGATCACGCCGGTGGTCGGGTTATAGCTGCTGATCGGGACATATTCACCGACGCCGTCGCCGGCAACGACGATCGCGTTATATCCCACGCCCAGGGCCCCAAGCCCGGGGTAGGTGACCGTGTTGGCGGTCGCGCCGACATAGGTGCCTCCGGATACCAGTGAACCCGACTCCCACAGCAATTGCTCGCCGGCATTTTGGGTCTTCCCGTTGATGGGCCGCGGCCCCAGCGCGATCGTCGTATTGTTGGCGATGTAAGTGTCGGACTGGTCTCCCCATAGGTCGTTGCCGACGAAGAATCGGCCCTGTCCCCATCCCGCGCCGGAGTTGGGGTTGGAATCGTTCAGGTCCTGCACGGTGCAATTGGTAATGCTGATGCCTACTCCGCCCCAGGAGTAAAGCATCTCCCCGGCGTCGTTGGTGGCGTAGAAATTGCAGTGATCGAAGAACACTTGGGACGCCGTCCCCAGAAAACTGCTGTCTCCGATGAATTTGCAGTTGTCGAAGAAGACAAGCTGATCGCCGTGGATGTCCACGTCGCTGGCCAGGTCGCCATTGATCGTCACGCCGGTGAAATGAATATTGGACAAGAACCGGCCGTAGGCGACGTCCACCAGCGAGGTATTGTTGTCATCGAGGGTCAGATTCTCGATCTGGCTGTTTGAGGCCAGCCAGACTATCGGGTAGTCGAGCACGCCCGTTGCGGTGGGGCTCTCCAGAATGTCGGATTTTCCCGCTCCGTCGCCGACCAGCAGCGTGTTTGCCGCCATATAGAACTGGCTGACGATGTAATTGCCGGTCGGTACGTAGACGGTTGCCCCTGGAGATTTCGCGGCCGCCGCCATCGCGGCCTGAAACGCCGCGCTATCGTCTTTCACGCCGTTTCCGACCGCGCCGAAATTGACCACGTTGAATACCGGGCCATTGAACGCCGCCGCCGCCACAACCCCCAGCGTCATCGGATTGCTCCACCCGTATTCACCGCCGTGCCCGTTGTGGACCCACACCTGATAATTGCCGGGCGCCAGACCCGTGGGAACGACAAAACGCACCTGATACGGATTGGCGCTGATCACATTCGCCCATTGTCCCGTGCTGCTGCCCGCCTGCGTGACGTACACCCACGACAACCCATCCGTCGGCGAGAAAGTCAGATTCTGGCCGTATACCGCAACGGTTTGGCCGGCGCTGGCCTGGTTCGGGCCGACCCACCACGCATCCGCTTTATTGATTGCCACGGCCGAGCTGTAACCATCCCCATTCTTCGCCCAAAGCAGGTACATCGAATTGCCGGTGTTGGCCGAGCTGAGATTCACCGATGCCACTCCCGCGCCTAGTTGCTCGATCGTGTCGTTGACCAGTGCGCCGTTAGACGCGGTCGTCTGGCCATAGGTGAAGAATTCCGTGTCCGAACTTTGATTCGCCGCCGGCAACGCGGTGGGGTGGGTGATGCTGACCGCAATCGTATCGTTGGCGCTGCCCGACTCGGTCCACTGGGCGATTCCCGGCGTGCCGGACGCCGGTGAACCGGTCAGTCCCTGCGGCGAAAAAACGTCAAAACCTGACGGCAACGCCGGATCGCTCGCCGGAGCAACGATTGCCGGCAACGTCGGCAGCGCTACTGCCAATAATCGCCGCGCTTCCAAATGTTCCAGACGAAAATTGCGGCGCTTCGCGCCAGAGTAAAACAAATTTCTGGGTTTGGCCATCGGAGCGCCTCCTCGCCCTTTGTAATCGGCCGGAAGTTCGATGTAGAGGATTTGGTTTTCGCTGAATTCCGGGTTTTCATGCCCCGGACCTTGCCGTTTGTGCCGACGCTGTGGTGTTTATGACGTGGAAAAGATTGCCGCGGACAGGCCGCTTTGCCGATTCAACTTGTGTCCGCTTCCTCCCGGAGATCGCGCAACAATCACGATTCCCTCCCCGAACCCCCACGGCGCGGACGGCGAAGCCTCCGTAGCGGACGGCGAAGCCGCCGCGTCTGCCGCACTCTTCATTTCCCCTGGCTCAACGCCGTAATCTTCGCGGCAAGCTTATCCCGCAGATCGGGCGAATATCCCACTTCCATGTCTCGCACAACCCCGTCCGGGCCGATGACGATCACCGTCGGGAAACCCTGCACGTGATATTGCTGCACGATGTTCTGCTCCACGTGCAGGATCGGATAATCCAGCCCAAACGTATCGACGACAAACTTCGGGTCGGCCGGATCGGAATCGGTATTCATCCCCAGCACCGCAACCGGCTTGCCCGCGAAATCGGCGGCCAACTGTTTCATTTCCGGCATCGCCCGCATGCACCAGCCGCATCCCCGATACCAGAAATCCAGCACCAACACCTTCCCCCGATAATCCTCCAGCGAATGTTTCGAACCCGACTGATCGCTCAACGCCCATGTCGGTGCGGGCTTATCCAAAATCGCCTGGCGATTCTCGGCCTCCTGTTTGGTGTACTGCGCTTCGCTATCGAGACCGGCGATCTGCTTGTCGAGCAGATCGGCGATTTCCGGCGACCCGGCCTGCTTCCGCGCCGCCGTCAAAATCTCCTTCGCCTTCGCGAAAAGAGAATCGCTTTGAGCCGGATCGATATCCGCCTTTTCCAGCACATCCGAGAATTTTGCCTCAGCCGCCAAATATGCCTCGCAATCACGCGAGAACTGATCGAGCCATTCCCGCGGCTTGTCCGTGTCGCTCATAAGCGTGATAACGTCGCCGCCCTTGCCGACGAAACCATATCCCTGTGAATTCTGCGACATCGCACCGGTCAAAAGCCCGCGCCCCGGATCGAACTGATACGTCGTCTGATTGGTCATCAGATAGATCCTGTCGATGGGATCCATCGCCACGCCGGTGAACTCAACCAGATTCGGCCGCGTCGAGGGCAACGCTTTGTAGGTGATATGTCCGCCGTACGGCCGATCGCGCTTCCAGCTATTTTCCCATTGCGCCCGATCCGCCGGCAACGCCGGAAAATCGCCGGGTGTTCCCTGGCGAGCCGAAACGCCCGGCGACATCGTCGCCGTCCCGTCCGGTCGCAGATCGAACGCGATCAGGTCCGT
>JBEKXM010000098.1:0-10958 GCA_049512115.1 Tepidisphaeraceae bacterium
GATGTACGTCGCGGCCCTGCGCCTCGCCGATGAATTCGGCTGCCAGACGATCGGCATTCAATATCAGCAGGGCTTGAAAGACCTCGCCCCCGCCAGCGATCTGGTTGAGGGCACGCTCAACAACGTCGATCGCCCCCCGGTGAAAAGCGCCGATAGGACCCGCGAATTATTCCCCGGCGAAGCCCTGCCGCATTTCAACGAAGTGGACGAATGCGCCGGCCTCGACGGCCTGATTACCTACAAACTTTGGCGCGCCCTTGGATTCGATCCCGAAAACACCCTGCACGACCTGCGCTGGGGCCGGCATTACACCGGACCCGGAAAAAACGCCGACGGCCGGGACGAAACAATCGACGCCTACGTCTGGGTCTTGGAAATCAGCGGCGGCACGCCGCCGAAACATCACGTCGGCGGCTGGGCCGGCACCCACAGCTATCGCCAGCCGCCGATGTATTTCAGCCTCGGCGGCGGCACCTGCTCCGGCATCGCAAAGTGCGGCCACGTCGTCTGGAGCCGCGTTTTCGTCAAGGACAACCGTCTCAAAATGGACATCGGCCTGGCCGAGGCCATCGGCCTGCCCGAATCCGAAACCCAGGATCGCCTAAACCAGACCACGCCCGTCTGGCCGATCATGCACGCGGTTTTGAAAGGCGTCACCCGCGATCAGATGATGGCCCGCCACTTAGCCAATCACATCCAGGTCGCCTACGCCCCCAGCTTCAAAGATGCCCGCAAAGCCCTGTACGCCAAAGCCGCCGCGATGGCCGAACTGGGCCTGAATGTCTCCGTCTGCGGATAAAGGGGGCATTCATGTTTTCAGTTGCCGCAGCCGCCGCAACTGGAATCTTGGATGGCCCCTTTATGCTGCACACTATGGAATATCGCCCTTGTTGAGCGTGACGTACTCATCCCCCTGCTGACCATTAACCGGGCGATGTTTGCTCAGCCATTGAACCATCTCCGGCATCAGGTGGAATCGGTCATTGGCGATCTCGTATACGTTCTTTCGTGTATCCAAGCGGTCCGGGTTCGCGTTCCATGGGAAGGTTTCATGGAGAATGTCCCATCGGAAATACCCCTCGATGGCATCCTGCAATCCGGCCCCCTCCGGCGTCTGGCAGTGCCAGAAGTCGTTGCCCGTGTATCGGGCGATCTCCAGCGCCTGAACCATGGTGGTGAAGGCGTAGGCGGTGTACGTGATTCCGCTGCGGCCGTCATTGCGCACGACTTCGCGCGGCAGATAAACCCCGCGCTCATCCCCGACGATCTTCCACGCTCCCCTGGTTTTTGCGTGAGGGTCATTACGGTCCTGAAAGTAACCGCGCAGCTCAGTCAACGCGCTTTGCAAAAGCGGCTTGTCCTCCATGACGACGGAGGCGGCCATTACGCCCAGCAACCCCGCGTCTTTCCAGTTGTTGTCGTGGGTGTGCACGATCAGTGACGTGTAAACCAGGCAGTTACTTCGCCACCACGACTTGAATCGCTCTCGATCCGCGGGTTTCCAGTCGGCGTCAGCATTGATCTGGTCCGCGGCATATAGCATGGGTGAAAACCTCGACCCCAGTTGCAATCCGCGGTCGCCGCCGGTGAACGTCGTTCCTTTTGCGGCCCACGCGTTGAGCACCTCGGCTGCTTTTGCGGCATATTGGCTCTTTCCAGTGTACGCATAGGCCAGCGCGCTGGCATAAGCCGCGTGAGCGTTCCGCCAAAGCCACGGGCGAATTATGGTCTCCTGGTTGGTGTTCTTCTCGTATCCGCCCATGATGTCCATCGTGTCGGGCGGATCAGGCTCAAAGCCCTGCGCCGCATCCGCGTCGCGCATCAACTGCCCAAACGCCGACGCCTGCGGCTCGACGTTATCCGCGATGCGCCTCCTGACCAGAGCCAGTTCGGCTCTGTCGATTACGGTCATGGGATGGCTGAACGTGAATTTATCCAAGGACACCTGCGGTAATTGCCGAGACTCCCGCGCTCGTGCCGCGACCGCCATGAAAAGAATCGCCAGTGCCATCGTCTTGAGAAGGGGTTTCATCTGCATTGCGCAATTAAAGGGGACATTCAAAGTTTCTGTTGCCGCAACCGCCGCAACTGGAATCTTGAATGGCTGCTCATTCGAACCTTCATCAGCGGCAACTTCTCTCATTTGCTGCCCACGAGAACTTCCGCCACGTGCCCATTTTTGAATATGATTCCGTACTCATGGCCGTTATGCGGAGGAATCCATACTGCCGTTTTCCCGTTATCGTGGTAGTAGAACTGCAGCGGTCCAAGTTCCCCTTCAAGTTCAGGGGTCCAAGGCTTCTGCTTAGGGTCTTCTCGATCGCCCTGTCTTGGGTCACCTGGAAAAGGCGGGGGACCCAGCCGCGCTATCACCTGGTCTGGGGTTAAGCCTCCAAGGTTTTGCATGGTGTAGCGCGGATCGGGAGATCGGATTCCCCAAATAAAGTGTGCGATGAGCGCAAAGACTAAGGCGAGGCACAGGATTGCTGTCTTGGCGGGTTTGCTGAAGCCTCTAGCCCGAATTTCGGACCTATCCTCTCTGCGCGAACGATGAATCCAGTACAGGCCAATAGCCAGTACCGCCAGTGTTATTAGGCACACCACGGCTTACTCCTTTCCGGAATAAAGGGGACATACAAGATTTCAGTTGCCGCAACCGCCGCAACCAAAATCTTGAATGTCCCCCTTACTCTCCTCAGTTTCTCTCCATCCCCAGCCAGGCGGCGGGCTGGTTCAGCACGATCCAGCGGAAGGCGCCTGCCGTCAGGTGATCCATGTCGGGAACCAGGCTGGCTTCGTCCACCATCGCGCTGGCGACAAGGAAATTCATGCCCAGCACGCCGTCGAGGGTGAACGAACGGCCGGCGGAATCGGTCACGGTGATGTCGGCGACCAGGACCGGGGCGTGATCGAAAACGATCGGTGTGCCTTCCATCGTCGGAAGGCTGAGCTTATCGAGGAAGAACCCGGCGGATTTCTTGGAGCCGCCGATGCCTCCGACGGTCATTACGAATTGCCGGTCGGCCGGCGCGCCGGACAGTCGGGGGTGATCCGTGCCGTCGGTGTCGGGGATGTAGCTGACGCCCAGTGCGGCGGCCTGCTTGCGGGAGATCATCGACACGGCCGAGCCGGTGTCCAAAAGCCAGCTTCCCGACAACGTTTTGCCATGATGCGTCACAACGATCGGCGGCGTGCGGTCGCCGTCGGGATGAAACGGACTTGGCCCGATGATCGGATTGGCCCACACCGCCGGCGGCTGGGCGGTGGGCGGTGAAATCTTCGTGAACCGCACGAAGGAAACGAAACTGAGCTTCACGTGCTGCGTGGTTTTGGGAATTGGTGCGTGATCCGCGGCCGCCGTCCTGGCGTCGTACACAAAGGTGCGAATCTTGTCGGACATGGAATTCACGTCGCGCGGGTCCAGCACGACGATCTTGCCCGCGATCGCCGGCATGCCGACGATGTCCAGATCGCCCATCGCCAGAGCCGTGAGAAAATCGGTTGCGCTGGTCAGAGGTCCGATCTCCGCCCGGAATGGCCCGGTGGTCAGCGGATATGTGATGGCGATGGCGTCCTTCTGATCCACGTTCACGTTGGGTGCCTCGGGAGCGAGCGAGAAATAGATCGGCTCGGAGACGGCGAATTCGCTGCCGCCGCCGACGCCCACGTCCTGAAACCGGGCCTCGGTTTTTCCGATGCTTTCGCGTTGGATGCCCAGCAACTCGGCCGTGTGCGGCGAAAGGTCGATGGAGCTTGCCCCCGTGTCGAGAAACGCCTCGACGTTGAACGCATCGCCCTCGGCGTTTTTGCCCATCAGCGGCTGGCCCGCGGGCTGCCGGCGAACGACCAGATTAATCCGCGGCTGATCCAGCGCCGCCGGCTGCACGCCGTCGATATCATCCGCCAGGGCTGGAGATATCATGGTCAAAATCAGGAAATAGATTGCCGATCGCCGCATAATTTCACTTCTCTCTTCTTAAAGGGGACATTCATGTTTAATACTGCTGCGACCCCGGCAACGGAAAACATGAATGTCCCCTTTATTCAAAGTTGTTTCGGCCAGTCAGCATCTTATACGCTTCGACGTATCGTTGTCGCGTTCCGGCGACGACGCTGTCCGGCAGCGGCGGGGCCGGCGGCCGCTTGTCCCAATCCAACGACTCCAGATAATTCCGCACGTATTGCTTGTCGAAGCTGGCCTGATCGCGGCCGGGGGCGTATTCCCCGGCCGGCCAGAACCGGCTGCTGTCCGGGGTCAGCACTTCATCGATCAGGATCAACCGGCCATCGGGCATGCGGCCGAATTCAAATTTCGTATCCGCGATAATGACGCCGCGCTCCGATGCATGTTCCGCCGCCAAACTGTACAGGGCCAGCGTGCGCCGGCGCAGCTCCTCCGCCGTGGCGTGGCCGATGATTTCGGCGGCCTCTTCGAAGCTCACGTTGATGTCGTGCCCGGATTCTTCCTTGGTCGCCGGGGTAAAGATTGGCTCGGGCAATCGTTGGCATTGCCCAAGTCCCGCAGGCAGCCGCACTCCGCAAACCGTTTGGGTTTTCTGGTACTCCTTCCATCCCGATCCGGCCAGGTATCCTCTCGCCACGCATTCGATTGGGATGACCGATGCCTTTTTCACCAGCATGGATCGGCCCTCAATCTGATCGCGATGGGCCTTCAGCGCCGGTGGATAATCCGCAACGTCCGCGGTGAGCAGGTGGTTCTCAAACTCCCCGGCGAATTTCTCGAACCAGAAAAGGCTCAAGGCCGTGAGGATTTTCCCCTTGTCGGGAATGCCGTTCGGCATCACGCAGTCGAACGCGCTGATCCGGTCCGTGGCGACGATCAGCAGTTCCTGGCCAAGGTCGTACACGTCCCGCACTTTTCCCCGTCGAACGGGGAACGGAAGCGAGGATTGCATCAGGGGCGGGTCCATGGCGTTGAGGTTACGACAGAAAGGCGAAATTTCCAATTGCCTATTGCCCATTGCCTATTGAAAGAAGAGGCAATTACGCACTCCCTCTTCCAATAGGCAATAGGAAATAGGCAATCGGCAATCGCCATTCATTTGCCCACCCGTTCTGCTAAGATGCCCGGCCGTACATTATGTCGCTCAAGTTCGAGATTTATCGTGATGGGAGCCGGGTGATGCAGTTCACGCCCGTGGCTCCGATGGCGATGGGGCCGGAGAGCGTCCCGATGCCGGCGGAGATTTTGTTTCGCGACGGCGTATTGATCGTCAATCGCGCCGATGAAACCGCGCTGGGCGTCGCCCTGCTTTGGGACGTGCCGGGGCTGGGCACCTTTCATCTGGAAACCACCCGGCTTCAGCATCGTGACCAGCCGTACAACCTCAACGTCGAGCTGGCGCGGGCCCGGCTCATGAAGATCGTCCAGAAGCAGGAGGATTGGAATCTTTTCGACTTTCCCAAGGCGGAGAAATTCGTCCAGCGCTTCCGCGACGCCCAGAGCCTCCTGGCGGATGCCCTGGGCATGCTGCACCTGCCGGGCGAGGCCGCCAAGCTCGCCGATCAATCCATGATCATTTCCGTCGATCTTTCCGATCAACTGGCCGTTTTCCACGCGGATTTGCTCATCAACCGCCGCCGCCAGAGCAACGCCTTCGTCAAGCACATCGTGGGCTGCCGGATCGATCCCGTGATTCAGAACCAGAAGTATAAGGATACCCTGACCAACAGTTTTGATTATGCGGTTCTGCCCATGCGCTGGAAACAGATTCAGCCGCAGGAGCATTCCTTCGAGGTCTCCTCCATCGATGAATGGGTGGATTTGCTGGCGAGCAAGCGGATGCCGATCATCGCCGGGCCGTTGATCGACCTCACCGAGGGCGAAGTCCCCGATTGGATGTACATCTGGGAACACGATTTCGACACCCTGCGCGAACTGGCCTACGAATACGTCCAGAAGGTGGTCACGCGATACCGCAAATCGGTCGCGCTGTGGAACGTCTGCGCGGGTTTGCACACCAACAGCGTCTTCACCCTCAGCTTCGAGCAGATCATCGAGCTGACCCGGCTTTTGGTCGCCCAGGTGAAAACGCTTCTTCCCTCTTCCCGGACTCTGGTGACGGTGAAGTATCCGTTCGGGGAACATCACGCCCGCAGCCGCGCCAGCGTGCCGCCCATGATGTACGCCGAGATGGTCGCGCAGGCGGGCATCAGCTTCGAGGCCTTCGGTCTGGAATACGAGATGGGCGTGCCGGCGCCGGGCTTGTACACGCGCGACTTTTTTCAGTTCAGCAGCATGCTGGACAAGTTTTCGACGCTGGGCAGGCCGCTGTTTTTGACCAGCCTTGGGGTGTCCGGCCGCGCCACGCCCGATCCCCACGATCGCTCCGAAGGCAAACTCGATCCGATTTTGGCGGGGAAATGGAAACGACCCTGGGACCCGGAATTGCAGGCCGAGTGGCTCGTCACCGCCTATCGCATGGCCCTCAGCAAGCCCTACATCGAATCCATCGCCTGGGGCAACCTGGCTGACATCAACCCCTCGCTGCCGGCCGGCGGGTTGCTCGATGACATGCTCAAGCCCAAGCCCGCCTTCCTACGCCTTCAGGAAATGCGCGAGCAATTCCATCAATGGCAACGAAAGGTCTAGGCTCCCTCTGAAAACCCTATGACCCCACGACGACACAGAATCGCTTTGGCCGCTAGGAGCAACGATGAGAACGGGGTCAATGGACCCTTCGAGTCGTTGCGACAACGCGGACGAAGCGATTCTGTGTCGCCTCCGGTGGGCCGGAAACAAGCCGTCTGCTTCGTTGTCGCTCCTCGTTGGCTCGTTCAGAGCCGGACTTCGGAGCGACGCCTCGCATTCGACTTGTTTCCGGCCCATCGTGGGGCCATAGGGTTTTCAGACAGAGCCTAAATTGCTCGGAACACCCCCATGCCCGAATTTGCCGTGATTCTTCCCGCCGCCGGGCGATCGACGCGGTTTGGCGGGCCCGCCAGCAAGCTCCTTCAGCCATTGAACGGCCGGCCGGTGCTGGCCTGGACCCTGGCCGCTTTCGCCCAACGCGACGACGTCGTCCAGGTCGTCGTCGCCTCGCCCGATCCGGATGCCGCCCGCGATTGCGCCAAATTCCTCGATGACCGCGCGGCCAAAAAACTCCACCTGTGTCCCGGCGGATTCTGCCGCGCCGACAGCGTCCGCATCGCGGCGATGGCATCGCATTCCCCGATCGGCTGGCTGGCGGTCCACGATGCCGCCCGTCCCCTGGTTTCCCAGGCGTTGATCGACCGGACTTTTCAAGCCGCGCTCCTTCACGGCGCCGCCGCCGCCGCCCTGCCCGTTCATCTGACGATCAAGCAAGCCACCGGCCCGCTCCCCGCGCCGGTGCGCCAAACGCTTCCCCGCCACGAACTCTGGGCTATGCAGACCCCCCAGGTCATGCGCCGACAGGATTTGCTCGACGCTTTTGCCGCCTGCAAAGTCCCGCTCGATCAGATCACCGACGACATTCAACTTCTGGAATTGGCCGGCAAGCCCGTCTGGCTCGTCGAGGGCGAAGAGCGCAATCTGAAAATCACCACCCCGACCGATCTCCAGCTTGCCCACGCCCTGGTTGCTGCCACGCCGACTTAAATCCTCAGCACCCATCTCAACAAAATCTGGCACACCAAATTCGCGTAAACCGCCGCGGCCAGATCGTCCAGTAGAATTCCCCAGCCCGTCGGCAGCCGTTCCAATTGCCGGGCCGGCGGCGGTTTGGTGATGTCGAAGATGCGAAATGCCAGAAACGCCGCGATCAGATTCATCGCCGTTGCCCATCCGGTCCTGGCCGGCAACAACAAAATAGACAGGCAGATCCCCGCCCCCTCATCCAGCACGAATTGCCCCGGGTCCTTGTCGCCAAACTCGCGGATTGCCCACGGCGCAAGCGCGATGTTCAGCACGGAACAAAATGCCAATCCCACCAGCGCCGCGACATTCTGCGCCACTGGCCCGGCACAGGCCAGTATCGGCCAAAGAACAAGGCACGTGAGCAGGCTGGCGAACGTGCCGGAGGCCGGCAAATATCCCACCCCACCCATGGTGACGATCCATCGCTTCATGATTGCGCAGCGTGACTGTGTTTGCGAAACAACGCCACTGCTTTCTGAACGTACATCAATCCGCTGACGACCGTGATCGCCAGCGTCATCCAGATGCACGCATCCCGGAAGATCGTCGCGCCGCGCAGCGCGCCGGCATCCAGCCCGCGCCGGTAATTCACGTACAGCAGGATCACCAGGATCGTCGCCGACTGAAACCCCATCTTGAGTTTTCCGCTGAGTTGCGCCCCGAACGCTTCCCCGCTGCTTTCCATGCTTCCGCGCAGGCTGGTGACGAGCAGCTCGCGCGCCAGGATCACCACCACCATCCACGGCGCCACCCCGGTGATCGTCGTCACGTTCTGCGGAATTCCGACGCTATTCCACGGCTCGGTGAAATTCTTCCCCGCGAAGAAGATGAAGCTCCCCAGCACCAGCACCTTATCGACGAACGGATCGACCACTCGTCCAAACGCCCCCTCGACTTTCCATCGCCGCGCCAGATATCCGTCCAGGAAATCCGTCGCCAGCGCGATGAGATAGACGATCAGCGCGATGTTAAGCCACACCGCCTCTCCATGCCGCGGCAAAGCGCTTTGGTTCTGGTAATACGCCAGCATGGCGAAAAACACCCCCGCCAGCACCAGCCGCGACGCCGTGAGGGCATTGGGGACATGACGAAACATCAAGCGCGGGATTGTAGATAAAGCTCCCCATCCCGAACAGGGCCGGCCGCCCCATTGTGGCGATTTGAATTGGAGCCGGCGGGCCGGCAAGTAAGCCCTTTGCCGAGCCGAATAAGAGCAGTAGAACAGTGGAGCAGTAGACCGCAGGAGACGAAGTTTGGCATGTCGAGCGTCGTTTGAAGGGCAGTATTTCTCCGCTCGCCTGCTCTCCTGTTCACCTGTCTCCTGCTCTATTTCGGCCTTCGTCCGAAATGGAGCCAGCGGGACGCCCGTAGAACTTGCAAGTGCTTTTCCTAGCGAATCTGGCAGATTACCGGCCAAAGTGACATGCCAACTTGCTTCGTTGCGATTGGATTCTGGAGCCTCAAAGACCGTTGATGGCACCAATTGACGCGGGGATTGATAGCGATCTGATGCGCGCAACCGCGCTCCTGACACCGGCAAACTACTGGCCATTTGCGCCAAAGCACGTGTATTTAGCGTCACATAGTGGCGGCAACGCGTGGAAACGGCTACTGTTGAGTGTAAAGCAACCCGCATTTCCTTGCGTCCAAATCTCGAACTTCGTATCCTTCCTCCAATTGTTCAACCCAACGTACGCGAGCGCCGGTTTCCCTTTCACGCCTCGCGAAGGAGCGGGGAAAAAATGCGTCTTTTTCAGACTGGGTCCCTGTTCTCAGCAGCTCTGACCCTATGTATCACTGCTGCATCCGCATCCGGGCAGTACACGGTGAAGATTCTGGCCTCCGCCCAACTCAGCAACGGCGTGCTTGGCTACAACCCTGCTTATGTGAACGGGGGTCAAATGGTCGGCTATCTGATCGCTTCCGACTACAGTGATCACGCCGCGCTTTGGACCTCCGGAGGACTGACCGACTTGAATCCCACAGGTGATATCTCATCGTGGGTTTACGGAACCAACGGAATGCAGCAGGTTGGGGCGGGTGGTCCAGGTAACTCACAATCGGCCCTGCTTTGGGGCGGGTCAGCGTCCAGTGTCGTTGTGTTGCCGTCGCTGGGATATCCAGAAGCGGCAGCCCATGGCATCGGTGGAAATCAGGAAATTGGTTACGTTGGTTACGGGTCGGAGGTCAATTATCACCAAGCGGTTGCTTGGAATGGCAATGGTGACACTTATGTTAATCTCAACCCCAGCGCCTACCAAGGTTCAGAAGGTTACGCGACCAATGGACACCAGCAGGTCGGTTTGGCACTGGCCGGCAACTTAGAACATGCAATGCTCTGGTCCGGAACTGCCGCAAGCGCAGTCGACCTTAATGTGACCGCGGGCGTGTCTGGCTCAGCAGCATACGGAATCAGCGACGATGGCTCGCAACAGGTTGGGACTGAATCGAATCTCTACACTGACTATACATCTGAAGCGGCTCTCTGGACCGGTAGTGCGGCAAGCTGGGTGAATCTCAATCCTGCAGGCTGGGATTTCACTGTCGCCTACGGAACCAACGGTCATCAACAGGTCGGCAGTGGCTTTAACAACAGCGGTGGCTATTCGCAAGCACTGGTGTGGTCCGGCAGCGCTACCAGCATGGTTGATCTCAACGATTTCATTCCTTCCCAATACGCGCCGATGGGCTCCTATGCGTATGCCATTGACAGCTCGGGCGATATCTACGGCTATTTCGCAGCTCTCACAGCCAAAGCGTATGCTATCGAATGGGTTCCGACACCAGTTCCCGAACCAACTGGCCTTGTGCTAATCGGCGCTTTCGCCTGGGCCCTGCTGTCGGCTCGCAGATGCAGAATAACCGGTCACGCGCTTAAACCGACCCATCTCCACGAGCGACCGTCGGCAACCGCGCGAGCCCTCTAATCACCTCCAGCGGAACACAGGGGTTCCGCCGATAGCGCCATTCTTGTTTTTCAGATTCATCTCCCCACTGCGTTTTCCATTGCTTGATTGCTCGCATTCTGCCTTGCGAAAAATGGAGCGACGGGGAATCGAACCCCGATTTGCTGAATGCGATTCAGCCGTCATCCCGTTAGACCATCGCCCCGGGAATACAAGGTCATTCTAGGGTCTCACAAAACACCGTCAAGGCAAGCCTTAAAGGTCCGGCCAAACAGAAGATGTTTATCGGTTATGGGTCTCGTGCCGATCGGCGCCTTGATTGGAATATCATTGGGCGTCGGTACTGTTACGGCCGGTTGCCGGCTTGACGAAAACCGGGGGGCGCGCGGAGCCCAAGCCAACCATGCCATCGG
>JBEKXM010000099.1:0-11387 GCA_049512115.1 Tepidisphaeraceae bacterium
TATCTGCCGGCGCGGTTGGAGGAATAAACGATTTGTGTACCGTCGGCCGTGAAAACGGGCATGAGGTCGAGGGATTTCCCATCGGTGACTTCCTGCACGCTGCCGGGGCCGGTGGTGTCCATCGCCAGGATTTGCGAGTGAATATCCAGCTTGGTGCTTCCGGACAGGAGGGTGAAAACGATCTGTCCACCGTTGGGATTGACCGCCAGCGTGCCGATGCTGGTCCCCTTCGGGGCCTGGAAGAGCAACGTCGGCGGTTCCTTGGCGGGGCCTTCGCTGACGTCTTTCATTCCGGTGGTGACCAATTGCCGCGGGACGATTTGCCAGACGCCGTCGGCATCGCGCTGAAGCTCGACGCTCGTCAGCGGCACGCGCCGGGTCATGATCTCGCGAAGCGTGGCTGAGTATTCGCTACGGCCGTCGTCCCAGGCGATGGGGAGCGCGGTGGGATACCATTCGGTCTCGGCGGTTTTCTTGCTGATCTCACCGGCGTCGTTGACCGGGACATAACTGAGTTGGATCGCCGGCACGCCATCCGGTCCGGGCAGCGCCGCCTTGCCGTCGATGGTGACGGTTGCGCCGGCCGGATTGGTCAAAATGCGCACGATCTTCTGGTGGGGAATCAGATCGATCTCATAATCGGTTTTGCCGTTGTCCCAGGAAATATCGCGCTGCACGGAATCGTAGCCGGCCTTGGAAACGATCACTCTCTTCTGGGGGAATTGGTTGCTGCTGTTGTCAAAGGGAAACGCCAGCGCCTTGGCGACGGCCGGGCCGGATCCGACGGAGGTTCCGTCGATGGTAACCGCCGCCCCGGGGGGATTGGTGGTAATGGTGACGTCCTTGCGCTTGGGTTGCAATTGCAGGACGTAATCGGGCGAGGGATCGGTCCAGGTGACGGTGATTTTGGCCGGCTCCCACCCTTCCCTCGACGCGACGACATCGTGATGGGTCCAATTGTCTTGCTCGTCAATCGTGAAGTTCTGCACGGTGCTGGTCTGGGAGGCCGGTCCGTTGGTGATCGGCGATCCATCCACGAAAATGTCCGCGGGAATGGGAACGGTTGCGAACGTGAGCTTGCGGTGGAAGGGTTCGAGGTCGATTTCGATGCCGTTGGCCGGATCGTCACGGTGGAGGCTGACGGTCTTGTCCTGGTAACCGCGCCGGGTGGCGGTGACCGTATGCACATCGCCGCCGCCTTTGAATTTGATGGTGGCGGTGAGCTGGCCCATTCCTTTCTGGGCGCCATCGTCCACCGCGATCATGGCATCCGGCGGCCTGGCGGTGATGGTGATCTCTCGCGTCGTGGAACAGGCGGCCGACAAAAGCAAAAAAACGAGACCCAACCAGCGCATAAATGAACTCCTAACCGCCGATTGGTTTAGCCGAAATATTCGGACTGGGCAATAGATCAGGGGCGAACATGTGCCATAGTTACTTTCCTTCGCCCTTGCCTTCGTTGCCCGAATTCTGCGGCTTGTTGGCATCGATAATCGGATTCTGTTCTCTGACTCGCATGTCGTGATAGGCCTTGGGTGTCATGATGCGAAGCAAATCTCCGCTGGTGAGCATTTTGATCTTCTGATCCAGGGGCAGCATGGGTTTTTTTCTTGACTTGGGAGGATCGCCATCGTTGGTCAGAAGAAACCGGGAACCAGTTACAAGAGCCGTGGCAATGTGCAATGAATCCGCTCCGGCGATGTCGTGTGCTCTTCGTATATCTCTCGCACATTCAGCCACCGAACGATCCATCGCCTGGGTCCAAACTTCCTTGCTGTCAAAAAATTCGGAAATTATCTGGTAGTCTTCTGATTTTCCAGGCGACTCAACATATAGCGTTTCCGCAATCGCCATGGTGGAAACAACGATAAATACTCCCCCATCCTCCGCTTCTTTAACGATTGGCAAAATAAACTCGACCCGGCCCTTGCGCTTCCTGAGCCAATCGAGAACGACCACTGTATCCCAAGCAATTTTTTTACGTTCAGTCTCCACCCCGTACCCTTTCAAGATATTCGACGGAATCCATCCCATCGGCAATCTGAATGGCGGGAGCTTGGCTTATACGAACACCGCTCTCTGGTAGCCTTCGGATTCTGGACACGGAAATAGAAACGGGCTGTTTGGCCCGATTAAATCGAGTTCTTCCCGATACTTCAACGCGAGAAGGTAGCGCATCCTTTACTTCGTCGATCAGTGTGGGATCAAACGAACATGGAATTTTAGCACCGGTCAAACCATGCGTAATGCGAAATTCGGTCGATCCTCCCTCGACGGTTATTTGATTCAGTTCACCGCGGATCGTGGTCCATTCGTGATAGCCACCCTTGAGGCGAGATTTTGCGAGGGCTTCCACCTTCTCCGCAATAGCGGGGGTGATATTGACAGTGGGATCGCCCGGAGAAGAAATACGAACGGATTTGATTCCCTGCTTCAATACGTCCGTCAATTCCTTGGTGCTTTCGATTTCATCATCCGTAACGGTGGGTATCGCGGTTCTTCTGCCAGAAAACTGCCGTGCAGATCGAAGGCGACTAGAAACGGTTCCATTGGCGCTTTTGTTCTCGACGGTGAAAATAAAAGGTGCATGGAGTCTCGCGCGGACAATCTCCCAGTCCGCTGGCAGGTTCGGATCCAATCCGCGAAGCGCAGTCAAGATCCTTTCCAGCATTTCGATAAGAGCGCGCACCGTCAGGCGCGGCTCATCGGCTGAAAGACGAATCGTAATCCGCTTTGGCATCTAGTCCCGTTTCAGTTTACCGACCTTTAGCTTGGCGCGTGCGCCTTCAAATCATTTTTGCCGATCAGTGTCCGATAGTCCAGTCGCTTGCCGGATAGGGAATTCAAAACACCGATAAACCTACCAGAATCATTGGATTCCCGCTTGTTAAATCTGTAGACTTCCGAGTGCAAATAGCGGAAAAGGTCGAACGGCTCGACTGAAACGCGAGCCCTGTTAGGGCGAAAGCACGGTCGGGGTGGGGACCGCGTGGTCGGCGGCGGGCTGGGCATCCGTGGTGTCGGAACCCAAGCCGATCTCCAGCGGCGCGCTGGCTTCCACGACGCGGTTGGACTGCTCATCCATGAGCGTGATCTTCAGGACGTACTTCCCCGCCGCCAGCGACGAGGGAAGCCGGATCAGGCGGGAGATGAAAAAATCGTGCCGCCGGTTGCGCGATTGATCGAGGAAGACGTCGGCATTGGATTTTGCCGGCCAGACGGCCAGGCCCGTGTCCGTGTACAACACCATTTCCTGCCGGAGCCGGGTGCGCCAGATGGCATCGTTGCCCTGGATGGAAGTGAAATTGGCGACCTCGCAATAGACGATCAGATCGTTGTTCCTTCCCGCGGGAAGGCGGGATGAGGGCATCGGCGAATAAACGCCATAGCTGACCACCTGCGAGCAAAACGCGACCGTGGGAATGGAAAGCTGCGCCTGGGAGCGAAGCCGGTCGGCCAATTCCAGCAGCGGCTGGATCTTGCGGTTGAGCATGACGTTGCCGTCGTTGCGGGCGGCGTCGCGGAAATTGCTCAATCCGTCCATCAGCGCCAGCAGAACATCTCGATCCTCGCTGGAAAGCTGGCTGACGTTGGCCAGATCGGGCGTCGGCTCGTCGCGGACCAGCCGCAGCAATTGGTAGTCAAGCTGATTGCCCAGATCGCGCGGGTAATCGTGCACGAGGTTCTGCAGCTTCTGCTCGTATTCATCGGTGGAGCCGCTCACCGGAGCGGACGCGTGCGGATTCGGCGGAATCTGATCGGCGCTTTCCGGAAGGATCTGGGGAACGGTGTCGTCCTGCTTCAATTGGGCCGCGGCAAGCGTGGCCGGTTGATTGGCGGATGGGGACGGCCAGGCGGTTTGCGTCGTATCCCTTTGCGCGGGGCGAGTGGCGGGGTGAGCCCATTGCACGATGGACGGCGTTCCCCGAACCGACGGCTGCTGGCCGAGCAAGGGCGTTACGTCCCGCGCATATTCCGAGGTTTTGCGCGCCAGCAGGGACGCATCATCCGGCTCAACTGGCGCCGCGGAGGCGGGCTGTGGCGCGGACGGCGCCGCGGGCGGTGGCGCCAAAACCCGTGGCGCGGAAACCGGCGGCGCCGATGATTGGCCGGCCGGCCCGCCCTGGTTTTTGCATCCAACCGCTAAAACGCCGAGAAATATGAAACCCGCCGCAAGGGAAGTTCGCGCCAACATGAGGGACCATCCTTGGATTGAGCCATGCCGGCCTCCTGCCGGCAACTGCGGAAAGTATATCGCCTAGCCCCGCCGATTCAACGCGCGGGAGGTCTTCACTTCAACGTTGAGCGTTGAGCCGGGCAGGCGAAGCCTCCCGTGTTGTGTGTTGAGCGTTGCATTAGTCCCCTTGCCCGCGATTTGGCATTCCCCCACCCGGTCGCTACCCTCCCGTTTCATGCCCCCGGCACCGCCGAAAATCTGCATGGTCGCCCAGAACGCCTCGCTCCAATTCGGCGGCGAGGCCAGCCTCCCCTGGCTCTTCTTCAAGTATCTCCGCCAACGCGGCGTCGATATCCATCTCGTCGTCCACGCCCGCACCCGCCCCGAAGTCCTCGCCGGTTTCCCCAACGACCACGACCGCATTCACTTCTCCCCCGAAACAAAATTCGACCGCCTGCTCTGGAAAATCGGCGCCCAATTCCCGGACAAAGTCGACGTCCAAACCTTCGGCATCGTTCGCCATCTCTACAACCAGCGCTTTCAGAAAAAAATCGTCCGCCAACTCATCGCCGAGCAGGGCATCCAACTCGTCCATGAAATGACCCCCGTCTCGCCCAAGCAGGTCAGCCTGATGTACAACCTCGGCGTCCCGGTAATCATCGGCCCGTTGGCGGGGGGAATGACCTATCCCCCGGCCTTCCGCCATCTCGAATCCCGCGGCTCCACCGCCGTCGAACTCTTCGGCCGCACTATTTCTCGCCCGCTCAACGCCCTGATGCCCGGCAAGAAGAACGCCGCCGCACTCATCGTCGCCAACGACCGCGCCCGCAATGCCCTGCCCAAGGGCGTCCGCGGAAAAATCTACGAAATCCCCGATGCCGGCGTCGATCTGGCCGTTTGGAACCAAAAGGTCGATCTCCCTCCTCGCAACGACGATAAAATCCATTTCGTCTATCTCGGCCGCCTCGCGGATGTCAAAGGCATTCAGTTTCTCATCCCCGCCTTCAAGATCGTCGCCGATCAGGAACCCCGGGCCGTTCTCGACCTCCTCGGCGACGGCGAACGCCGCCAGATGCTCGAAGAAATGACCCGCAATCTGAATCTTCAAGACCGAATCAATTTCGCCGGCTGGGTCACCGCCGCCGATGCCGCCGTCCGGCTTCGCCAAGCCGATGTTTTCGTCATGCCCAGCCTTCGCGAAGTCGGCGGAATCGTATTGCTGGAAGCGATGGCCGTCGGCCTGCCGGTCATCGCCACCGATTGGGGCGGCCCCGCCATCCACGTCACGGATGAAACGGGAATTCGCGTTCCCCCAACCACACGTGATGGATTTATCCAAGGCTTCGCCGACGCCATGCTCCGCCTCGCCCGCGACGGCGATCTCCGCCGCCAAATGGGCCAAGCCAGCCTCCAGCGCGTGCAGACAAATCTCTACGACTGGAGCCAGAAAACCGACCGGTTGCTGGAAATCTACGCGGAAGTCCTGGCCATAACTCCACCGTCCGACTAATCGCGATCATCTGGAGGCAGATATGGATCGATCTGAAGTCCGGCATCGCTTAGGCTGGCGCGACACAGGATGAATTGCATACGCTGGCAACGCGTTTCCAGTTGCTTCAAGTTCTCTGGCTTGATCCGATTGCCGAAAATCACGCGGGCAATCGGTTTGTCAAGCTTGTAAAACTCCTCGCTCGACTGAATTCGAATCTCTTTCTCGTAACACCAGACTTTATACTTCGTGAACAGGATATCTCGCGCCTCATCTTCGACGCAGGTATAATCGCTGCCATCGATGCGGATGATGTGTTCGCGGTAATCGATTGGCTTGATCCAATCGACATCTGGTAGGTCCACCTCGATGGCGACACCCCTAAAACCCGCCGCGTAGTGACCCCACATCAAACGCGAGGTAAATTTTGCGGAGAGCGAGCACACTTTGAAGCCGTGCTTGGCCCTTTTTAACCTTTCAAGAAACGCATTCTCATCGGCCACCGACCTCCGGACAAAAAGAAAGTGCGCCTCCATGGGGTCGTTCAAGCAAGTCCAATCGGCGCAATACAGCCGTTGCTTGTCGATAATGTCAAGCGTATGTTTGCAGAAGTCGTCCTCGCCTCTAAATTTGAACGCGACCATCCGGCTATTTTACCGCTGAGTGCGGCATCCACAAAGCGAAAGAGTGACAACGGCTTATGAGGAGCAGAGGATCGGACGGACCGTCCCGGAAGTTCCGGAAAACCCGCAGGTCCTGGGTCGCTTTGGCGAGTGCCGCCGTATGAGCCACCCGCGATAGAAACCACGCTGGAGTCGTGTTAAATTGTGACAGCGCCCAGATCAGAAATCGCCGTCCTTGACGGACAAGGATCACGGAATGAGGGATAGCACCGAAATCCTAGTGAGCAAGCTTAATGGAAGCCAGGAAATTGCCACCTCGGCAGCATCAGCATTGTGGGATCAAGCCGACAAAAATCGAGATCGCGTATTGCCGTATTTGAGTAGAATTATTTCAGCGTTTAAATCCGCCGATGTTGAGCCAAAGGCGGAGCTTGCAAAGTTGCTTGGGAAACTCGGCACTGATGAGGGCCTCGCCGAGATAATGAGTGCGTTACGTCGAGAAACACCCAGTAAGCTGCAACGAAGTTTAGAATTCGGCTGGGGCATGCTATACGAGGTATACATAACTGCGTTCCGAATGGCAGAAAACACTTCCGGGGGCGCTTATCTTGACGAAATCATTTGCGACACGAAGTTTAGCCGACCGATGCGGGCCTACGCCATGGGCGAAATGGATTATCAGTTCAATAGTGTCTCGGATTTTCGGCCATCGCCGGTCGCAATCCGCGTGATTCAGGAGTTCGCAGATGATAACAACGCGAAAATTGCCGGTCCGGCAATAAAGTTGCTCGGCCGACTGGTGGAAGAAGCCCAGAAAGATGAGGACACTGATATCCAGGTTGGCGACGACTTCCCTGCCGAGCCCGAGGTGGAAATCGACTTTCGCACAGTCGAAATGCGAGCCTTCATTGCGGCCAATTTATCGAATCGATTTGGCGCGGTCCGTCCACACCAGTTCGAGGACATGATCGCACGGGTATTCCGAGATCACGGTTACAACGTGGAACAGACGCCATATTCCAATGACAGTGGCGCTGATTTCATCGTGAGTGGCAAAGGGAGGCGCGTCGCGGTTCAGGTGAAGCGATACACCTCCGGCACATTGGTCGGAAGCCAAGATATCAATCAAGTGCTCGGAGCGAGCAAGTATTATAATTGCACGTCTTGTCTCTTGATTACGACGTCAGGTTTCACGCGCCGTGCCGAAGAACACGCAAAGCGTACCTGCGTGGAGTTATGGAATTGGGATGATCTTGAACAACATCTGCGCAAAACATATCTTAGACGACATTCGCGAACGTGAGGCCGGGTGAGACTATAAAAGGGGACGCTCGGGACATCCAAGACTCCGTCAATATTCGCCAGAGATTTCGCTATAACCCATGTCCCCATCACAGCATCCATCCATTCCCACTCGGATACCGCCGAATTTATTGCGGCCGATCCAAGGCCCGGCGATGGCAATTTGTCGATAAATTTGGCGCTTTTTATCCGCGAGGTCCAGCGCCTAACGTCGCCGCTCGGTTATAACTTAATGCATATAAAACAGTTACAATCAATACGGGTGGTTGCAATCACCAAGTATCACATGAAAAAGTGTAAAAAGTGTCAAATCCCGCCGGTGGTATCCGCAGCGACCGCCCTTGCGGCGGCGGCGTTTGGCCAGTCTCCGGATGTGTATCCCCAGCCTCGCTTGCGATACATTGTCCCCGGCAATGGACCTCCTCGACAAAATCACCTCCAAATCCGCCCGCGTCGGCGTCATCGGATTGGGCTATGTCGGCCTGCCTCTGCTGGCGGCGTTCCATCGGGCGGGGTTCCACGTGATCGGATTCGACGTCGATCCGGCCAAGATCGAAGCCCTGAAGCGCGGGGAGAACTATCTCAAACATCTGGGGGAATCTCTCGTCCGGGACATGAAGCTGGCCGGCCGATTCGACGCCACGGCGGAGTTTTCGCGGCTGGGCGAAGCGGATGCCGTTATCATTTGCGTCCCCACGCCGCTGGGCAGCCATCGCGAGCCGGACCTTTCTTTCGTGCGGAATACCGCGGATGAAATCGCCCGCAGGCTCCGGCCGGGGCAGCTTGTCGTTCTGGAATCAACCACTTATCCGGGCACAACCCGGCAAATCGTTTTGCCGGCGCTGGAATCGCGCGGACTCCGCTGCGGAACGGATTTCTTCCTCGCCTTCTCCCCGGAACGCGAAGACCCCGGCAGAAAAGACGCCAATACGCAAACCATCCCAAAATTGGTCGGCGGGATCGACGAGACTTCCGGCAAGGTCGCCGTCGCCCTCTACCAGCAGGCCATCCGCGAGGTGATCCCGGTCGCCTCCGCCGAGATCGCCGAGGCGGCCAAGCTCCTGGAGAACATTTACCGGGCCGTCAACATCGCCCTGGTCAACGAAATGAAAATGGTGCTGACCGCGATGGACATCGACATCTGGCGAGTGATCGCCGCCGCCAGCAGCAAGCCCTTCGGATTCCAGCCGTTCTACCCCGGCCCCGGCCTGGGCGGTCATTGCATTCCCATCGACCCGTTTTATCTCACGTGGAAAGCCCAGGAAGTCGGCATGCCCACCCGATTCATCGAATTGGCCGGCGAAATCAATCACCAAATGCCCGATTACGTCGTCCAGCGCACCACCCTGGCCCTCAACCAACGCTCAAGGGCCGTCAAGGGCGCGAAGATTCTCATCCTCGGCCTGGCATACAAGCCGGACATCGACGACGTGCGCGAAAGCCCCAGCTTTGAATTGATCGAAAAGCTCGCCGGGCTCGGCGCGATCGTCCAATACAACGATCCCCACGTCCCCGCCACCCATCGCATGCGCAAATACGACCTGAACATGCGCAGCCAGTCTTTCTCCGCCCAATCCCTCGGCGAGTACGATTGCGTCATCATCGCCACGCATCACTCGGCCTACGACTGGCAAATGATCGCCGATCACGCCAGGTTGATCATCGACACCCGCGGCGCGATGCGCCACGTCACCGGCCGCCGCGATCACATCGTGATGGCATGAACTACCGGCATCGCGGATCGCGATGTTGTCCTTGATGGCCGAAAGCCCGGTCTTGTGGTAGACTAAAAAGCGATGGTGAGGCAGCCGGACATTCTCGAACGCATCATTGAACCGCAGCACGGCGGATTTTCCGAAGAGCACGCGCGTTACGTGTTGTCGCTGGACTTTACCTCCGACGAACACGCCCGCTACGCGGAACTGGCCTCCAAGGCCCAAGAGGGTTCGCTCAGCGAAGATGAACAGTCCGAGATCGACGAGTTCCTGGCCGTCAACGCGCTGCTGACCGTTCTTCAATCCAAGGCGCGTGTGTCCTTGAAAAAGCACAATTCCGCCGCCTAACTCAGACTATTCACCGCGAAGTGCGCGAAGAGCGCGAAGAATCAATGCGGGGGAGAAATTATGTCATGTTTCCATGATTTGCATGTGCGCAGGGTGTTCCAATCGGTTCAACTGATTTACCGTCTTTCTTCGCGCTCTTCGCGTCCTTGGCGGTGAATAATGCGGGTTGGCTATGCCGATGAACAAGGCGATCGACGAGGCCAGCTTTGTGCTTCCTTGAGTTGACATCATGAGTTTTTCGCCGCTACGGATCGCGGTTTGCCTGGCCATTCTTGCTGCCCTGGCCATCATGGACCTGGTGAATAAGGGCCGCAACGCCACACGCTGGCGCGAATATGTTTTCCTGCTGCTCTGCGTCGCCGTGGCGATGGTTTACGGCATCGTCAACGACCAGATCACTTGCCGAATCTCCTGGGAATATTTCTATTACGGCAAAGATCTCGCCCCGATCCTCGGCCCCCAAACCCCGCCCGATCCCGGCGCCTTGAGCCTCCAGGCCCTTCGCATCGGCGCCGCCGCCAGTTGGTGGGCCGGCCTGATCATCGGCGCGGCCATGCTCATCGCCAACAACCCCTCCCGCAGCGGTCCGCAATTGCCATACGCCCGCCTCGTCGCCCGCCTGCCGATCGTTCTCGCCATCACCGCCGCGGCGGCGGCGATATTCGGCTTCGCCGGCTACGATTATTTCCTCAATGGGATCAGCCCCGATTTCCAAAATCTCGCCGAAACCAATCTCTGGCGTCCCCATCGGTTCATGGCCGTGTACGGAATTCACCTTGGCGGATACATCGGCGGCGCCCTCGCGGCCATTTATGCGTTTGCCGACATTCACCGCCAGCGCCGGTCCTCGGGATGATTATTCGGATATGATTACCTCATGTCCGAAAGCGACCGATTCACCGCCGCCATCGCTGAATTCGACGCCGCCAACGCGCAGGACCCCACGCTCGTCGCCGGCGTTCCGGCCGAGCTTTTGTATGCCCGCCGCATGACCGATTGGCTCAGTCGCCTTTATCCAGATGCGGATGAGGTTCTTCAGCTTGCCGCCCGCGCCCAGCACATTCGCCGCTGGACGATCCCGCGCTGCGGCTATCCGATGACCCGAATGGGATATCACAAGTGGCGAACCAGCCTCTATTCCTTCCACGCCGACACGGCCGGCGAAATCCTCCGCCGAGTCGGGTACGACGACGCGACAATCGCCCGCGTCCGCTCGCTTTTGCGCAAGGAGAAATTGAATTCCGATCCGCAGATGCAGAGGCTCGAGGACGTCGCCTGCCTGGTATTCCTGGAAAACCATTTCGCCGAATTCGCGCCGAGACACGACGAGGAAAAGGTGCTCGTCATTCTCCGGCGAACGTGGAAGAAGATGTCCGAGCACGCGCATGCGGCGGCGATGAAGCTGCCGTTGCCGCCGGAGGCGCGCCGGCTGGTGGAAAAGGCCCTATCATCCAATTGACAATCTCGACGACGAGAGCCGTTCAATTTGTGCGCCGTGTTAAATCGTCACATCCGCATGGTCTTTTTTAGGGCGCCAAGTGTCGCAAAAGGGGCCCGCGAACGATCGCCGATGGCCACCACATCGCCCTCGTGGGGCCTGGAAGATAATCTCAAAACAAACCGCCGCTCGCCCGTGCGCTTCTGAAGTTAGAAAATACTTACTTTTTTGGCTTGAATGCAACGGTAGAATTTGCTCGGCACAATCAACGAGGAACTTGGGTTCGGCACGCTTA